>NZ_JBNPEC010000188.1:0-13664 GCF_051117345.1 Alcanivorax sp. | reverse complement strand
TGGCGGCAAGATGGAAGCCATTCCGCCCAAACTGCGCCGCGGCGACAACCGGAATGTCGTCACTCGCCCACTTGCCTACAGCCGGGAAAAGGACATGATCGAGTTCTCCGGATTCAAGGATTTCCCGATCATCCCCTGCAACCTGTGTGGCTCCCAGGAAAACCTGCAGCGCCAGGTGATCAAGGACATGCTCAACAAGTGGGACCGGGATCAGCCCGGGCGCATCGAGAACATCTTCGCCGCGATGCAGAATATTGCCCCCTCGCAACTGGCCGATACGCGCCTGTTCGACTTCGAGAATCTGGAAGATGGCCAGCAGCAGGGTGGTGAGCAGGCCCACCGGCTGGATGTGGTCAACCTGTTTGGCTGATCAAAAAAACAGCGTTTCGGCGATTTTCTGACTAAACATGATTCGCGGCGTCGTTTCCGGTAAAATGCCCGCGCCTTTTTGCGGTGCGGTCTGTCAGACCGCCATGTAACCGTTTCCCCGGGCTTCTGCGGCTTCCTCCGATCCCCTTCAAGTGGGATCGACCCTCGGGTTTTCGCCGAATGTCCCGATTAACCAAGACTCTCTCGACCAGAAGGGTAGGAGCACCATGACCGATCGTATTCAGAAGGGTAGCCTCGAAATCGCTGCCGAACTCCATGATCTGGTAGTCAACGAGATTGCGCCGGGTACCGGCGTGGACCCGGAACACTTCTGGGCCGAGCTGGAAAGCATCCTCAAGGACCTGGCGCCCAAGAACAAGGCGCTGCTGGAAAAGCGTGAAGCCATTCAGGCGCAGCTGGACGAGTGGCACAAGGCCCGCAAAGGCCAGGCCATCGATATGGCCGAGTACAAGCAGTTCCTGACCGAGATCGGTTACCTGCTGCCGGAAGGCGAAGACTTCAGCGTTACCACCGAGAATGTGGATGACGAAATCGGTACCATTGCCGGCCCGCAGCTGGTGGTGCCGGTGAAAAATGCCCGTTTCGCCCTGAACGCGGCCAATGCACGTTGGGGCAGCCTGTACGACGCCCTCTATGGCACCGACGTGATTTCCGATGAAGGCGGCGCCGAGAAAGGCGGTGCTTATAATCCGAAGCGTGGCGCCAAGGTGATTGCCTGGGCCCGTCACTTCCTGGACAGCTACTTCCCGCTGGCCACTGGCTCCCATAAAGACAGCACCGGTTACGCTATTGTTGATGGCAAACTGGAAGTGTCCCTGGGCGCTGAAAAATCCGGCCTGAAAGACGAAGGCCAGCTGCAGGGTTATGTGGGCGAAGCGTCAGCGCCGTCCGGTATCCTGCTCAAGCACAACAACCTGCATGCAGAAATCCAGATCGATGCCAGCCACCCGATCGGCACCGACGATGCGGCCAACATGAAGGATGTGCTGCTGGAGTCTGCCATCACCACCATCCAGGATTGCGAAGACTCTGTGGCTGCCGTGGATGCGGAAGACAAGGTCGAGGTGTATCGCAACTGGGCCGGCCTGATGAAGGGTGACCTGCAGGAAAGCTTCCAGAAGGGCGGCAAGACCATGACCCGTTCCATGAACGGTGATCGTGAGTACACCGCGCTGGACGGCGGCACCCTGAGCCTGCACGGCCGCTCCCTGCTGCTGGTCCGTAACGTGGGCCACCTGATGACCAACCCGGCTATCCTCATGAATGGTGAGGAAACCCCGGAAGGCATCATGGACGGCATGGTTACCGTGCTGGCCGGCATCCACGATCTGAAAAAACTCAACAAGCTGAGCAACAGCCGCACCGGTTCCATGTACATCGTGAAGCCGAAGATGCACGGCCCGGAAGAAGTGGCCTTCGCTGTCGAGCTGTTCGAGCGTGTCGAGAAAGCGCTGGGGCTGGAAAAGAATAGCCTGAAGATCGGCATCATGGACGAAGAGCGTCGCACCACGGTGAACCTGAAGGAGTGTATCCGTCAGGCGAAAGAGCGGGTGATCTTCATCAACACCGGGTTCCTGGACCGTACCGGTGACGAAATGCACACCTCCATGGAAGCCGGCCCGTTTGCTCGCAAGGGCGACATGAAGGGCATGCCGTGGATCAATGCCTATGAAGACTGGAACGTGGATATCGGTCTGGAATGCGGCCTGAAAGGCCACGCCCAGATTGGTAAGGGTATGTGGCCCAAGCCGGACGAAATGGCGGAAATGATGGCTACCAAGGCCGGGCATCCGAAAGCGGGCGCCAATTGTGCCTGGGTGCCGTCTCCCACTGCGGCCACCCTGCACGTGACCCACTATCACGAAGTGAATGTGGCCGAAGTTCAGGAAAAACTGGCCAGCCGTAAGCGGGCATCCCTGGACGATATCCTCACCATTCCGCTGCTGGACCGTGAGCTGTCTGCGGACGAAATCCAGCAGGAGCTGGACAACAATGCGCAGGGCATCCTGGGTTACATGGTTCGCTGGATCGACAGTGGTGTGGGTTGCTCCAAGGTACCGGACATCAATGATGTGGGCCTGATGGAAGACCGCGCCACCCTGCGGATTTCCAGCCAGCACGTAACCAACTGGTTGCACCACGGCATCACCAATGAAGAGCAGGTGACCGAAACCCTGAAGCGCATGGCGGAAGTGGTAGATCGTCAGAACGCCAACGATCCGACCTACATTCCCATGGCCAAGGATTTTGACAACTCCGTGGCCTTCCAGGCAGCGATGGAGCTGGTGTTTGAGGGTTGCTCGCAGCCCAGCGGCTACACCGAGCCGGTTCTCCACCGTCGTCGCCGTGAGCTGAAGAACAACGGTTAACAGTTAATAATTAACAGTTAACAGCGGCGCGTTCTCGCGTCGCAGTTCTTCAAAGCAAAGAGGCCGCGCCCAATCGTTGGGCGCGGCCTCTTGCGTTTTAATCCCTGCCAGTTGTTTCCCGCGCAACTATTAACTGTTCACTGTTCACTGTTAACTATTCACTGATCTCCACCATCACCTCCAACGGCAAGCTGACCTGCTGGCTGCTGCGTTGCACCCCGCCAAGCCCTCGCTGGTTCTGCTGGCGGTCTACGTTAATGCTGCCCATGGGCTGCCAGACACCGGGTTGCACCCGCAGGGTAGTGCCGCTGGACTGGGTGTGTGCCAGGCCCGGGCCGCCGGCCTGGTCATAGCGCTGGCTTATCTGCAGTACCACGCTACCGTCCGGGGTCAGTTGCGGGATTACCTGAATACCCTGTTGCAGCTCGGCAAGCACGGTACCGTAATAGCCGCCGCCGAGGGCGAGCAGGGTGCCCTGGCTGATATGAGCGGGGTAACCGCTGAGGGTTCGGATCTGGTAATGGTCCTGCTGGCGGGTGTGTTGCTGGCGTTGCTCAATGCGGATATCACCGGAGACACCGCCGGGGATGCGCCCCTGAATGCGGGTATCCACGCCGCTGCGCTGGCCGCTGCTGGCACCCTGGCGACGGAGATGGACAACCAGGGTGCTCGGTGTGGCTTCCAGGCTGCCCAGTGCACCTTCCAGCTCGGCCATATTGCTGTCGGTGGTACGGACGATCAGCTTGCCCTGATAAGCCCGCACGCTGCCGCCGGGGGCGAGTAGTGGTTCGATCACGGAAACCAGCGCCGGGGCATCCGGGCGGGGCAATACGTGGATGCGCATGGATTCTGCCGTGACCTGGCCGGTCATCCCCAGCATCAGGCTGATCAGCAGAACGAGAGTTCGGCAGCGCTGTATTCGTTGCATCATGATCGACTCCGAGAGGCTTTTCTCACTCTATCATGGCCGCTGCATTACGCATCCCTACAGGATCACAGGCATAATAGCCGCCGCCTGAAGTTGCCCCAGAGTTGTCATGTTTGCCAACAGCCGTAGCGTTACCTCGAATCAGACCGGAATCCACAATGACCTGGAGCGGGTTGTCCATCGCCACCTGCAACGTCCCTGGCAGGCGCCTATTGCCGACCATGATGCGCAGGCGTTTGCGCAGTTGCAGCAATGGCGGCAAGTCCAGGGGGGCGATAGGCCGCTGATGCTGGATTCTGGCTGTGGCACCGGGCGCTCTTCCTTGCTGCTTGCCAGCCAGCACCCCGAGGCTCTGGTGGTGGGGGTAGATCAGTCCGCTGTTCGCCTGGAGCGTGCCAGCAGGCGTTTCCAGGCACTGCCGGACAACCTTTTGCTGTTGCGGGCCGATTGCGCGGGTTTGTGGCGGTTGATGGCAGGGGAAGGCTGGCAACTCCATCGCCATCAGATCCTTTACCCGAATCCCTGGCCGAAAAGCGCCCATCTGAAGCGGCGCTGGCATGGCCACCCGGTGTGGCCCACGATGTTGTCGCTGGGTGGCGAGCTGGAAATGCGTAGCAACTGGTTGCTGTACTTGCAGGAGGTGCAGGAGGCGCTGGCGATCAGTGGTATCCGCGCCCAGTTGTCGGAGCTGCCCGTGCAAAGTGAACCCTTGACGGATTTCGAGGAGAAGTACCAGGCCAGCGGTCAGGTGAACTGGCGGCTGACAGCGAGCCTGTAACGCGGCGTTTGCGGTATCGGCAATGGGGGTAGGGTGGATTAGCCGAAGGCACGTAATCCACCTGATTCCTGGCGCCAGACTTTCCGCCCTGTGACGGTGGATACGTCTTCGGCTAATCCACCCTACAAGATTCTATAAACGCAGCTCTCGCAACTCTACGGAGGAAGTCGCCCGTTCCCATTGGTCCTGAAACTGTCTGGCCAGGCGTGGTGCGCGGGGAAGACGATGGCCGCACAGGTCCAGTCGGCCGGGTTGTGGCCAGCCCGCTGCTTCGAACAGGCCGGTGCCATCACCAATAGCAAAGCAGAGCTGGTTGTCCCGGTCATCTTCCTGGCTCTGTCGCATTGGTATGCGGGAAGGAAGCCGTCGGGCCAGATGGACCAGACGATGCCCGTTGCGCACGGCCTTGTCCTGGCTGTCGTACTGAATGCGGATATCGATTTTTGCGCTGCTCAGGGCCAGGCGCTTGAGGGCATCGCACACGGCGTGGTCGGCGGTCAGGGCGTCCAGTTCCGGTACCCGCAGCCAGAGGCTGCGCCGGCAGGCTGAAATCAGCGAGGCCAGCGCAGTGCCTGCCTCGCGGAATTCAGGATGGAGCAGGCTGTCGTCGTCACCGATGACAAAAGGCATCAGGCGAGGGGTTTGAACATCTGCCGGTGGGGGATGTTGGCATCCATGAAGATGCCGCCAGAGACGGCAAAGCCGGCGGCTTCGTAGAAGCTGGTGGCGTGGGTCTGGGCGTGCAGGAAGATTTCTTCCATGCCCTTGGCCCGGGCGGCTTCTTCCGCTGCTACCAACAGGGAGCTGCCGACACCGTTGTTGCGCTGCTCGGACAGGACGCACAGTCGGCTGATCTGGCCGCTGGGAAGCAGGCGAATACAGCCTACCGGATTCTGCTCGCGGTCCAGGGCCAGAAAATGGATGGCCTTGTCATCTTCGCCATCCCATTCCAGCTCTTCGGGAACATGCTGTTCGTTGATGAAGACCGTCTGGCGAAGGGCTCGCAGGGCGGTTTCGTGTTCGTCCCAGCGGGTCTCGATAATGCTGATAGCCATAGGGGTCTCGTTATAGTTGGGCGAAGAAGCCCTGTTCAATCCAGTCATGTAGCAATTCACTCCCGGCTGGCTGCAATACGGCATCCAGCGCTTCACGGGTATAGCAGCGCTGGCGGGCCAGCAGCTGTACCAGTGGTCGTTGTTGTTCTGTCAGTGAGTAAGGCTCACCGTTTAACCAGGCAATGTTGCCCTGCAAAATCAGGCGCACACTACCATGGCGGACCAGGGCGATCGATGGATCGCGCTGGCGAATATGGGCATCATCGACGGCAAATTCAAGTCCATCCAGCCGAGGCGTGGACAACCAGCGATAAACTGCCCGTTCAATCGCGGCCGGGTTTAGCAGATCCAGGGCGCCGCGAATCAGTTGCTGCCGGTCTGCATCGGCCAGTACCGCCGGGTCCTTGGGTACCTGCCGGTCCGCGTCGGTAAACAGCTCGCTGTCCGCATCGGCCAGACACTCCCCGGCGATTTCCGCCATCAGTATCTGGTAATCCGGGGCCCGGAAACCCACTGACCAGGTAATGCAGTCGCTGTCTTCGGCGACACCATGGTGGGCCACGCCGGGGGGCAGGTAGAGCACATCGCCAGGGTTAGCCACGAACTCTTCCCGTACCGGCATCTCGGCCAGCAGCTTCAGGTCAGGATGCGGCAATTTCGGCGTTTTTTCGTCGCAGACATCACCGATCTGCCAACGGCGGCTACCGGCGGCCTGGATCAGGAAAACGTCATAGCGGTCGAAATGAGGGCCGACGCTGCCACCCTTGGCGGCATAGCTCATCATGATGTCTTCCAGCCGCCAGTTGGGCAGGAAAGCGAAGCTGTCCAGCAGCAGGGACACATCGGTCAGATAGTGGTCCACGGACTGCACCAGCAAGGTCCAGTCCCGCTCGCCAAGCTCGGCAAACACGGTTTCCTCGAGCGGCCCCTGTTTCAGTTCCCAGGTGCCGCCAGCCGTGCCGCGAATGATGCGGGCTTCCACATTCTCTTCCAGCGCTAGCCCGGCCAGGGTGTCCGCGTCCGGCTCATCCAAGCCGCTGGCAGTGCCAGGCATGAACAGTGGTTTTTTCTGCCAGTAATCACGCAAAAACGCTGCCGGGGTGAGCGGCAGCGTGAAGGTGGGCAGGCCCGGTGCGTCGCTCATCAGATATTGCGCGCTTGCTGGGCCGCGTTGCCGATGTAGCTGCCCGGGGTCATGGCCAGCAGGATTTCCTTGGCTTCATCCGGGATCGCCAGATCATTGATAAAGGCGGTCAGCGTTTCCTGGTTGATGCCGTCCTTGCCACGGGTGAGGGCCTTGAGTTTTTCGTAGGGCTTCTCGATACCGTAGCGACGCATGACCGTCTGGATCGGTTCGGCCAGCACTTCCCAGGCCGCGTCCAGGTCGTCGTTCAGGCGGCCCGGGTTCACTTCCAGCTTGCTGATGCCTTTCAGGCTGGCTTCGAAGGCAATCAGGCTGTGCGCCAGGCCCACGCCCACGTTACGCAGTACGGTGGAGTCGGTCAGGTCGCGCTGCCAACGGGACATCGGCAGTTTGGCGGCCAGGTGATCCATGATGGCGTTGGCCAGGCCCAGGTTGCCTTCGGAGTTTTCGAAGTCGATGGGGTTGACCTTGTGCGGCATGGTGGAGGAGCCCACTTCGCCTTCCACGGTTTTCTGTTTGAAGTAGCCCAGGGAGATGTAGCCCCACACGTCCCGGTCGAAGTCGAGCAGGATGGTGTTGAAGCGCATCAGGGCGTGGAAGTACTCGGCTACGCAGTCGTGGGGTTCGATCTGGGTGGTGTAGGGGTTGAAGGTCAGCCCCAGGCTTTCCACGAAGCGGCGGGCAAAGGCTTCCCAGTCCACGTCCGGGTAGGCGGACAGGTGAGCGTTGTAGTTACCCACGGCGCCGTTGATCTTGCCCAGCAATGCCACGGCGGCAAACTGGTCGCGCTGGCGTTGCAGGCGGGCCACCACGTTGGCCATTTCCTTGCCCACGGTGGTGGGGGAGGCGGACTGGCCATGGGTGCGCGACAGCATGGGCTGGTCGGCCTGGGCGTGAGCCTGGCGGCGGATGGCGCTGATCACCTGATCCATCTTCGGCAGCAGGATTTCCTTGGCTTCTTTCAGCATCAGGGAGTAGGACAGGTTGTTGATGTCCTCACTGGTGCAGGCGAAGTGGACAAACTCGCTCATGCCGGCCAGCTCGTCGTGCTCGGCCATTTGTTCCTTGATGAAGTATTCCACCGCTTTCACGTCGTGATTGGTGGTGGCTTCAATGGCCTTGATGCGTTCGGCGTGCTGGACGTCGAAATCGCGGGTAACGCCGCGCAGGTGCCAGGCTGCCTGGCCGCTCATCAGCGGCACTTCGGGGATATTCTTGTCGTGGGCGAGCTGTTCCAGCCAGCTCACTTCCACATGCACGCGGAAGCGGATAAGGCCGTATTCACTGGTGGTGTTGCGCAGGGCATCCACCTTGCCGGCATAGCGGCCATCGACCGGTGAAATGGCAGTCCGAGAGGTAAGGCTGGACATGGAAATGGCTCCCGAATCGTTTCCGGGGGGGTAAAAGCGGGGCAATTATACCGTGAAACCGTAAAGGCTGCGTTGTTGTTTGCCGGGTTGGACGAAGTCATCGGTAGGCGCGTCCCTGGCGGCGTGATTTTTCAGTTACGAGTCATGAGGAGCGAGTTTCGAAAAACGCTAACTCATGGGGTGTCGCTTTTCGAAACTCGCTCCTCGTAACTCGCACCTTATTTTGAGCGCGCCGCCAACAACGCACCTGCAAATCACTTTAAGAAAAACTCACAGGTTGTTGATATCTATAGACTCTATCGCGCTCAAAAGACGCTTTCTCTGGAACAGCAGCTGCCAGCGGCGGCCGCCGAGCTGATGCCAGAGAAAGGCGGCACGGACGCCGGCCAGGAACAGGGCGCGAACGCGGGCGGCCTTGTTTTCGTCCTGCAGGTGGGCCGGTTCGCCCTTTACCTGAATGCGGAAACGGAAGGTGCCCAGGGTGTCCACATAGATGCCCGCCAGCCGGTGGCAGAAGGCATCGTCGCGAACACTGCTGAAGTGGGCCTGCTGACCATCCAGCGCCTTGAGGCGGTGGCGCAGGATGTTCACGGTGTCATCGTTCTTGCGCAATTTGGCCGCCAGGTGCAGCAGGGCCAGGCCGTAATTGAGCGGGCGCAGGTTGCCGCCGGCGGAATCCCGGTTGAGGCTGCGGTTGAGCAGGCTGACACCGTCACGGAGCAGGGCCGGTTGCGGGTAAATGGCGTCAAAACTCTCGGCATCCAGAGCCATGACGCCCTGCATCAGGGCCTCGAAAGCCCGTGGGTCGCAATCGCCGCGCAGGGCAATGTCGTCGGCCAGCTGGGCGGCCTGAAAGACCGCTGCCAGGGCCAGAAGCTGTTGCTGTTGCGGGCTGAAGCGTTCGCTCATGCGGTCTCCTCGATCACTGCGCCGCCCAGGCATACGGGTCCATCATAGAACACCACGGATTGCCCCGGTGTCACTGCCCGTTGGGGCTCGTCAAATACCACCTGGACACGGCCATTGCCGGCGTCGCTGACGGTACAGGCCTGATCCGGTTGCCGGTAGCGGGTTTTGGCGGTGAGCCGGGCCGGCAGAGCTGGCGGTGCCAGGGCGACCCACTGCATGGGGGCGCTGGTCAGTTCGCGGCTATAGAGTAGCGGATGGTCGGTGCCCTGGACGGCGACCAGCACATTGCGCTCAAGGTCTTTGCCGGCCACATACCAGGGCGCATCGCCGGCGCTGGCGAGGCCACCAATGCCCAGGCCCTGGCGCTGGCCCAGCGTGTAATACATGAGACCATCATGGTCCCCGATCACATTGCCATGGTCGTCCTCGATCTTGCCAGGCTGGGCGGGCAGGTACTGTTCAAGAAAGTCCTTGAAGCGGCGTTCACCGATAAAGCAGATGCCCGTGGAGTCCTTCTTCTTGTGATTGGCGAAGCCCTTTTCCTCGGCAATGCGGCGGACTTCCGGTTTTTCCAGGTCACCGAGAGGAAACAGGGTGCGCTCGAATTTGCGGTAATCCACTGCGTGGAGGAAGTAGGTCTGGTCCTTGTTGGTGTCCACGGCACGCAGCAACTGTGCCTTGTCACCGTGGCTCACCTGGGAGTAGTGCCCGGTAGCGATGTAGTCCGCGCCCAGGGTGATGGCGTGATCCAGAAACGCCTGGAACTTGATTTCCTTGTTGCAGAGGATATCCGGGTTGGGGGTGCGCCCGGCCTTGTACTCGGCCAGGAAGTGCTCGAACACCCGGTCCCAGTACTCCGTGGCAAAATTCGCAGTATGTAGCTCGATACCGAGCACCCCGGCCACCTGCATGGCATCCATCAGGTCTTCCCGGGCGGTGCAGTAGTCGGTGCCGTCGTCCTCGTCCCAGTTCTTCATGAACAGGCCTTCGACGTGATAACCCGCGTCCAGCAACCGCGCAGCGGCCACCGAGGAATCAACGCCGCCGGACATGCCGACGATCACATGGGTATCTTTTGGGGCTTTTTGAGAAGCTTGGCTCATGGTGCTGCCTTCATGTCAGCCGCGCTGCAGCGGCCAGGGGTGCTGATAGATGGTGTCCAGAGGCAGGCGACGGCCTGACAGGTAGTCGTCCAGGCACTTTTCCACCAGGGCGCTACGGTGCTGTGGGCGTCGCTGTCGCAATTCATCCGGGGTTAGCCATTCGGCCGCCAGAATCCCGGTATCCAGCTTCTGGCCCGGGTCATGGCTGATCGGCCTGGCTACAAAACAGGTGCGGTAATAGACTCCGGCGCCGCGGAAGGGCTGGAAGATATACCAGCCAAGGAGGTCGGTGATCTCCACCTGCCAGGCGGTTTCTTCCAGGGTTTCCCGGTAGGCCGCCTGCATCAGGTTTTCCCCGAATTCCACATGCCCGGCGGGCTGGTTTAGCACTTCCTGACCTTTGCTCATTTCCCGAACAAAGAGGAAGCGCCCGTCTTGTTCCACCACACAGGCCACAGTAATGTGCGGCTCAAAGCTGTTCATAGCAACCCTACCGGTACCGGCCCCGTCCAAATGGGGCACAATAATAACGGAATCCGTTCCTTCACCATGGATCCATGGATTCAGGCGGACAATAAAGGCGGGAATGGTAGCGCAGCAGCGCCACAGACAACAGGAGTGATCAATGCCCGGTGACCGGTTTACCCACCTGGATGACCAGGGGCGCGCCCAGATGGTGGACGTGACCGACAAGGCAGAAACGCAAAGAGAGGCTACAGCCCGGGCGCGCATCCGCATGAAGCCGCAGACCCTGGCAATGATCCGTGATCAGCGGCACCCCAAGGGGGATGTGATTGCCACGGCCCGTATCGCCGGCATTCAGGCGGCCAAGAAAACCTGGGATTTGATCCCCATGTGTCACCCCCTGTTGCTCAGCAAGGTCACGGTTGTGATTGAAGAAGCGGGACAGGATAGCCTGGAAATTCTGACTACCTGCAAGCTCAAGGGAGTCACCGGTGTGGAAATGGAGGCGCTAACGGCGGCTTCGGTGGCCGCGCTGACACTCTATGACATGTGCAAGGCAGTAGATCGTGGCATGGTGATTGAAGAGATCTGTTTGCTGGAGAAGAGTGGTGGTCACAGTGGCCACTATCAGCGACAGGATTCGGAATCGGAAGACGAACGATGATAGAAGTGCGTTTTTTCGCCGCCCTGCGCGAGCGAGTGGGCAGCGACAGTATGATGGTATCGCCTCCGGAAGCGGTCAATACGGTGGCGAAGCTGGCTGACTGGCTGGCTGACCAGGACCCGCAAGTCGCTCAGGCGCTGACAGCCACGCCGCGGCGTATGGTGGCAGTGAATGAAGTGCTGGCTACCGAGGATGCGGCGATTTGCGACGGTGATGTAGTGGCCCTGTTTCCTCCGGTAACCGGCGGATGAAAACCCGCATCGAGATCCGTAACGGGCCCTTGGATAGTGCCGAGCCTGCCGACTGGCTGCGTGATGCCGGCCTCAGCGGTGCCCAGGTGCAGTTTGCCGGGCAGGTGCGCGATGAGCAGGGCAAGGTACAAGCGCTGCATCTGGAGCATTACCCGGGGATGACCGAGTCTGTTCTTGGCACCATCGTTGAGCAGGCCGGGCAGAAATGGCACCTTAATGGTGCCTGGGTGGTGCACCGGGTTGGCACCATGGCCCCCGGTGACGACATCGTTCAGGTGGCGGTCAGCGCGGGGCATCGGCAGGCCGCGTTCGACGCCTGCTCCTTCATCATGGACCTGCTGAAAACCCGCGCGCCATTCTGGAAGAAGGAGCTTATCAGCGGCCGCTGGCTTTGGGTCGAGGCCCGCGAGCGGGACGCCGAGGCCGCCGCCGCTTGGTTGCAGGGGCTTTCGGCGCATGAATCGCCATAGAGCGCCATTCTCCGGTGGCCAGACCGCTCAGGTCCCAGTCGCCGATCTGCCAGCGAACCAGGCGCAGGGTGGGGTAACCAATGGCGGCAGTCATGCGGCGAACCTGGCGATTTCGACCTTCGTCTATGGTGAGTTTCAACCAGCTATCCGCTACCGTTTTGCGGGTCCGTACCGGGGGGTGGCGCGGCCATAGATCGGGTGCCTGTATGGCTTCCACCCTGGCTGGCCGGCAGGGTCCGTCCTTGAGAGTGATGCCCTGGCGTAGTTTTTGCAGTTCCTGTTCCCCGGGCTTGCCTTCCACCTGAACCAGATAGGTCTTGGGCAGATGAAATCGCGGGTCACTGATGCGTGCCTGCAGGGCGCCGTCATCGGTAAGCAACAGCAGGCCTTCAGAATCCCAGTCGAGCCGTCCAGCCGGGTACACACCGGGTACTGGCACGAACTCGCGCAACGTTCGGCGACCCTGATCGTCGCTGAACTGGGAAAGGACCTGAAAGGGTTTGTTGAGCAAAATCAGTTGCGCCATATGGCCTGACATTCCTGATGGCTGTCATTGATGATTTGAGTCGCGTTACCGGGTGGCTACGCTAACAAGGGTAGGCGGTCGGTGCTATACTCGCCAGCTGATGCAGAATACGGTTTATCTGGAGGGAGCACTCCTGTTCGGTCTCGCTGATCTGACGGCCAAAAGCCGGCTCATATCGGGCGGGAAGCACTGCCAATACAATTGGGACCTGTAATTTTATGACCACCCCTAAAATTATCTATACCATAACTGATGAGGCGCCAGCGCTGGCGACCTATTCCTTTTTACCTATCATTGAAAAATTCACTTCGATCGCTGGCATTGACGTTGAAAGCAGTGATATTTCACTGGCTGCACGCATTCTTGCCACGTTCCCTGAATATCTGTCAGATGAGCAGAAAGTGGAAGATGCCCTTTCTGAGCTCGGGGCTTTGACGCAGGATCCCGAAGCCAACATCATCAAACTCCCCAATATCAGTGCCTCCATTCATCAGCTCAGGGAAGCGATCGAGGAGCTGAATGAACACGGTTTCAGTGTGCCGGAATACCCTGATGAGCCTCACAACGAGGAAGAAGAGGAGATCCAGGCTCGCTACACCAGAATTCTGGGGTCTGCGGTGAACCCGGTACTACGCGAAGGGAACTCGGACCGTCGCGCCCCGATTGCGGTTAAAAATTACGCACGCAAGAATCCCCATAGTATGGGTTACTGGAGCCAGGCATCCCGTACCCATGTTGCCCATATGCGTGGCGGTGACTTCTTTTCCCATGAGACCTCCACCACGGTTGAGAAGGCATGCAAGGTCCGCATCGAGTTTGAGGATGCAAAAGGCAACATCACTGTCATGAAGCCGGAACTGCCGCTTCTTGATGGCGAAGTGATTGATGCCATGTACATGAGCAAAAAGGCGCTGTGTGATTTCTTTGACGAGCAGCTGGACGATGCCAAGAACACGGGCATCCTTTTCTCCCTGCACGTAAAGGCCACCATGATGAAGGTGTCTCACCCCATTGTGTTCGGCTATGCGGTTCGTCGTTTCTACAAAGAGCTGTTTGACCAACATGGTGAAACCCTGGAACAGATCGGCGCCAACCCGAACAACGGCTTGAGCCATATCTACCAGAAGATCGAAGAGCTGCCGATTTCCCAGCGGCTGGAAATCGAATCCACCATTCGTGCCTGTTACTTGCATCGCCCTGAACTGGCCATGGTTGATTCAGACCGTGGCATTTCTAACCTGC
>NZ_JBNPEC010000052.1:0-13676 GCF_051117345.1 Alcanivorax sp. | reverse complement strand
CTCCCGACCCGTCGCCAAGCCCTGCAGAAGGTTCGCCTGCAAACCGCTGCCGGCACGGTCACCCTGGAACTAGACGCGGACACGGCGCCGCTGACTGTTGACCACTTCCTCCAGTATGTGGATGACGGCTTCTACGACGGCACCCAGTTCCACCGGGTAATCCGCGGTTTCATGATCCAGGGCGGCGGCTTTGACCAGAGCGGGCAGCGCAAGGCCACCCGCGCTCCGATCCAGAATGAGGCGGACAACGGCCTGAAGAACGACCGCGGCACGCTGGCCATGGCCCGTACCGGCAACCCGCATTCCGCCACCGCCCAGTTCTTCGTCAATCTGGTAGACAACAACAATCTGGACTTTTCCGGCAAGAATTCCCGCGGTTGGGGTTATGCCGTGTTTGGCAAGGTCACCGAGGGCATGTCGGTCGTAGACAATATTGCCCAGGAGCGCACCACCAGCCAGCGCCTTAATGGCATGCTGGCGCGGGACGTGCCGGAAGTGCCCATCCTGATTACCCGAGCCTACCGCCTAGATTCAGCCAGCGAAGAAGAAAAAGGCGCACAGTGACCATGAGCTACACCCTGTTTATTTCCGACTTGCACCTGGACCCGGCCCGACCGGAACATCTGGAAGCCTTGGGCAAGCTGCTCGAAGCCCACGCCGGCAAGGCTGATGCTCTCTATGTACTGGGCGACCTGTTCGAAGCGTGGATCGGCGACGACGATGACACCCCGTTCAATCAGGAAGCGATCGGTGCTTTCCGCAGCTTCAGCGATAACGGCAGTGAGCTCTACTTCATGCATGGCAACCGGGATTTCATGCTCGGTGATGGTTTCGCCGCCGCCTGTGGCGGCACCTTGCTGGAAGAAGGCACGGTAGTGGATCTGTATGGCACCCGCGCCCTGCTGATGCACGGCGACAGCCTGTGCACGCAGGACACCGCCTACCAGCAGTTCCGCACCATGGCCCGCAATCCCCAGTGGCAACAGGGGATGCTCGCCAAGCCCCTGGAAGAACGCCGCATGATCGCCCAGGGCATGCGCATGCAAAGCCAGGGCAACAACGCCAACAAGGCGGAAAACATCATGGACGTGACCCCGGAAGAAGTGGTCCGGGTCATGGAAGAGGCCGGCGTCAAACACCTGATCCACGGCCACACTCACCGCCCTAACATTCACGACGTGGAACTGGCCGACGGCCAGGGCAAACGCTGGGTGCTGGGTGACTGGGGCAAGCTCGGGTGGCAGATTGTGGCGGACAGCGAGCGGGGACTGCGGCTGGAAAGCTTTGAAATCAGTTAACAGTGAATAGTTAATAATGAACAGCGCGCGTTAAGCGTGCCTCTGATTTTCAAACGTATGAGGCCGCGCCCAACCATGGGCGCGGCCTCTTGCGTTTAAACCAATACAGCTGTTGCTCGCGCAGCTGTTAACTATTCACTGTTAACTGTTAACTGCGTTGGCACTCCCGAATGAAACCGGAACTCAGAATCCGGCGACTCCACCAGCTCCCGCTCCACCTCTTTGAAGAAATCCACCCGCTCCTCGATTGACTCACCGGCATATTGCTCGGCCAGCTTTAGGTAATCCTCAAAATGGCGCGATTCACTCTTCAGCAGGTAACGGTAATAACGCCCCAGCTCCGCATCCACATGAGGCGCCAACGCGGCAAAACGCTCACAACTGCGCGCCTCTATTAACGACCCGACGATCATGGTATCCACCAGGCGGCCCGGTTCCGAAGTGCGTATATGCTGGCGCAGTCCCTTGGCATAACGAGCTGGTGTCATGTGGTCGTAGGTCACACCGCGCTCACGCATCAGCTGTATGACCTGCTCAAAGTGCAGTAGTTCTTCTCGCGCCAGCTGGCTCAAGGTATCCAGCAGCTCAGGGCGATCCACATAACGGAACATCAGATTCAACGCGGTGCTGGCCGCTTTCTTTTCGCAATGGGCATGGTCGATAAGCAGGATATCAGGATGTTGCAATGCCCAATCGACCCAGGCGGACGGCGTGTCACAGGGGAGGAAATCGCGGATGTGAGAAATGTCGTGCATGGGAATCTCGCTGGCTCAGAGTAGCCCGTCCGGAAACGAGCGCCAGCATTATAGCGTTTTTGTGCGCAATCTCATCCGCACCACTGGTGCTCACTGACCGCGCCCGTATACTGTCGCGTCATGGGCAGAAAAACACATCCACGCGTACAGCGGGCAAAAGGACAGGCGGCTATCATCGCACTGCGACTGCTGGGCGCTTTACCCTTTGCTGTCAACCGAGCACTCGCCTCCTTTATCGGCACCTTGCTGTCTTTGTTGCCGACCCAGGCGCTGACGATCAGCAAGACCAATCTGGCGCTTTGCTACCCGGCCCTGTCTGAGGCAGAACAAACCCGGCTCGCTCGCAAATCATTGGTGGAGAGTGCAAAGAACACCTTTGAAATCGCACTCTTCTGGCGGCGCCCCGCCCAAGGACTGAATCGGATAGTGGCCGTGGACGGCGATGCCCCCCTGCGGCAAGCGGTGCAGGACGGTAAACCCATCATGATCCTGGCGCCTCACCTGGGCTGCTGGGAAGTACTGAATTTCTGGCTCGCCACCGAGTTTGGCCTGCACGCCATGTTTGCTCCTTCTGGTCTGCCAGAAGTGGATCAACTGGTACGGCAAGGGCGGGAGCATTTTGGCTCCACCATGTATCCGACAACCGCCCGCGGTGTAGCCGGATTAGTCAGGGCCATGAAAAAAGGCGCCCTGACCGCCATCCTTCCTGATCAGGTTCCCGACCGCCGTAGCGGTCGGCATATCCCTTTCTACGGACAGCCGGCCTACACCGGCACCCTGGCCTGCAAGCTGGTGCGCCAGACCGGCGCGGTCACCTTCATGGCCTGGGCCCGCCGCCTGCCCGGCACCCAGGGCTACGAAATTCGAGTCCGTCCGGCTGATCCCGCCGTCGCTAATGACGACCTGGATACTGCCCTTGCCGCGATGAATCGCTCCATCGAACATCTTATCGACGAATCCCCCGACCAGTACCTGTGGAGCTACAAACGCTTCCGGCGCCCGCCGGACGGCCTGAAAGCCCCCTACTGATTGCCGCATACCATGCTGTCAGTGATTACGAGTATTCATCCCGTGAATGACTACAACCGCGGTTTGGCTTAACAGTTGATGGCATTTCGGCTATACTCCGCGCGCAATTCCAACCCCCAGTAACACCCTAAAAGACTGATTTCCAAAAGAAATCAGCCAATTCGAGAAAGAGGGAAACGCTGTGCTAGAAGCCTATCGCAAACATGTTGAAGAGCGCGCCGTTGACGGTGTGCCGCCCAAGCCGCTGAACGAGCATCAGGTTGCCGACCTGGTAGAGCTGCTGAAAGCCCCGCCGGCCGGCGAAGAAGAATTCATTCAGGACCTGTTCGTTAACCGCGTGCCGCCGGGCGTGGACCAAGCCGCCTACGTGAAGGCCGCCTTCCTGACCGCGATTGTTAACGGTGAAGCCAGCTCTCCCCTGATCGACCGCAAACGTGCCGTGCAGCTGCTGGGCACCATGCAGGGTGGCTACAATGTGGCCACGCTGGTTTCAGCGCTGGATGATGCCGAACTGGCAGAAATCGCTGCTGACGAACTCAAGCACACCCTGTTGGTCTTCGATGCCTTTCACGACGTGGAAGACAAGATGAAAGCCGGCAACGCCAAGGCCAAGGAAGTCATCGAGTCCTGGGCTGAAGGTGAGTGGTTCACCAATCGCGCGGACCTTGCCGAAAAAATGACCCTGACCGTCTTCAAGGTCACCGGCGAGACCAACACCGATGACCTGTCCCCCGCACAGGACGCCTGGAGCCGCCCGGATATCCCGCTGCACGGCAACGCCATGCTGAAGAATGCCCGTGAAGGCATCCACCCGGAGAAAGACGGTGAGATCGGCCCGCTGAGCCAGATGGACGAGCTGAAGAAAAAAGGTCACCCGGTTGCCTATGTGGGCGACGTTGTGGGCACCGGTTCTTCCCGTAAGTCCGCCACCAACTCGGTACTGTGGCACTTCGGTGACGACATTCCTTTCGTACCGAACAAGCGTGCTGGTGGTGTCTGCATCGGTGGCAAGATCGCCCCCATCTTCTTCAACACCATGGAAGATTCCGGCGCCCTGCCCTTCGAATGCGACGTAGAGAAGATGAACACCGGTGACGTGATCGACGTTTACCCGTTCGCTGGCAAGGTAGAAAAAGACGGCGAAGTGATTGCCGAATTCGACCTGCGTTCCCAGGTACTGCTGGACGAAGTGCGCGCTGGCGGCCGTATCAACCTGATCATCGGTCGTGGCCTGACCACCAAGGCCCGTGAAGCCCTGGGCCTGGCTCCTTCCGAACTGTTCCGCAAGCCGGAACAACCGGGTGATTCCGACAAGGGCTACACCCTGGCCCAGAAAATGGTCGGCAAGGCCTGCGGCATGGACGGCGTTCGCCCCGGCATGTACTGCGAGCCGAAGATGACCACCGTGGGTTCCCAGGACACCACCGGCCCGATGACCCGTGACGAGCTGAAAGATCTGGCTTGCCTGGGCTTCCAGGCCGACCTGGTGATGCAGTCCTTCTGTCACACCGCCGCTTACCCCAAGCCGGTTGATGTGGAAACCCAGCACACCCTGCCCGACTTCATCATGAACCGTGGCGGTGTGTCCCTGCGTCCGGGTGACGGTATCATCCACTCTTGGCTGAACCGCATGCTGCTGCCTGACACCGTCGGCACCGGTGGTGACTCCCACACCCGTTTCCCCATGGGCATCTCCTTCCCGGCCGGTTCCGGTCTGGTTGCGTTTGCCGCTGCCACCGGCGTGATGCCGCTGGACATGCCGGAATCGGTTCTGGTGCGCTTCAAGGGCAAACGTCAGCCGGGCATCACCCTACGTGACCTGGTTCATGCGATCCCCATGCAGGCGATCAAGGACGGCCACCTGACCGTCGCCAAAGCCGGCAAGGTCAACGTGTTCTCCGGTCGCGTACTGGAAATCGAAGGTCTGGACGATCTGACCGTCGAGCAGGCCTTCGAGCTGTCTGATGCGTCAGCCGAGCGTTCCGCAGCTGGCTGTACCATCACTCTGTCCGAAGACAGCGTGACCGAGTACCTGAAGTCCAACATCACCATGCTCAAGTGGATGATTGCCAACGGTTACGGCGATGCCCGTACCATTGAGCGTCGCATCAACGGCATGGAAGAGTGGCTGGCCAACCCGAGCCTGATGCGCGCCGACGCCGATGCCGAGTACCACACCGTTATCGAAATCGACATGGACCAGATCAACGAGCCGGTCCTGTGCTGCCCGAACGACCCGGACGATGCCAAGACCCTGTCCGACGTGGCTGGCGCCAAGATCGACGAGGTGTTCATCGGTTCCTGCATGACCAACATCGGTCATTTCCGTGCGGCGGGTAAACTGCTGCAGAAAGTGGAAAGCGGCACCATGCCGACCCGTCTGTGGATCGCACCGCCGACCAAGATGGATCAGCACCAGCTGACCGAAGAAGGCTACTACAACATCTTCGGTAGTGCCGGTGCGCGCACCGAGATGCCGGGCTGCTCCCTGTGCATGGGGAACCAGGCTCGCATCGCGCCGAAGTCCACCGCGGTATCCACCTCCACCCGTAACTTCCCGAACCGTCTGGGTCAGGGTGCGGATGTGTACCTGGCATCGGCTGAGCTGGCGTCTGTAGCGTCCATCCTCGGCAAGCTGCCGACCACCGAAGAGTACATGGAATACGCGAACACCATTGATTCCATGTCCTCCGAGATCTACCGCTACCTGAACTTCGACCAGATGCCGGAGTACCAGGACGTGGCAGACACCGTGAAGATCCCGGTTGCCCAATCTGTCTAAGATTGGTTAATCGCTTCACGAACCAAAAACGCCCGGCATTTGCCGGGCGTTTTTGGTTTTGCATCAAGCAAACGGTTCAGCGCAGAGTGGCGGAAATTATGTCGACACTTCAGTAATACCACTCCAGAAAGCAGCGGCTTGGATCGTTAAAAGAACTTGAATGCCAACGTCTTCGCGATGCAAGCATCGCTTCCCACAACAATCCGGACAGGCTTGCGGTACCAGAACTGCGCGATGGTGTGGTGAATAGTTTTGTCATGGCCTCTGCTAGCGCCCATTAAGGCGCCGCTTGGTTAGCACGGTAGCTTCTGCCGCTAGTGGGTCTTCCGGCCAGGGATGTTTGGGGTATCGGCCACGCAAGTCCTTGCGAACCGCCTGGTAGTTGTCTCGCCAGAACCGTTCCAGATTATCGGTAATGGCTGCCGGACGTCCTGCCGGAGTCAGTAGATGAGCGCTGATAGTCAGCCTGCCTTCAGCAATGACGGGCAGTTGGGTGAGCCCGAATAGCTCCTGTAGCTTGGCGGCCAGCACCACCGTATCCCCCGTGTAATCCAGTTGTACCCGCCGCCCGGTGGGAATGGCAATAGCCTCTGGCATACAGCGTTGCAGACGCTTGTGCTGATCCGCCGTTAACAACAGGTTGAGGGCGTCACGCACCGGTACCTTCTTCAGATCTTGCAGCGTACGCATGCCGGCAAGAAAAGGCGCCAGCCAGCTTTCCAGCTTTGCCAGCAAGGCCTCATCACTCACATCCGGCCAGTGATCTTTATCCACAGCCGCCAGTTTTGTCACCCTGCCCTGCCACTGCCGACAGCCCTCAGACCAGGGCAGCAACCGCAGGCCATCCGCACGCAATCCCTCCAGCAGACCCTGTATCTGTTGCTCAGCGGTTAACGATTCCATGGGCTGGCTCTGCAAGATAATGGCTCCCAGGCATTGCTGGCGCCAGCCGGTCACGCGCTGGCGCTCTCTATCCCAGCCAATTTTCTCATGCCAGTGCCCCAGCCGCGCCATGACTGATTGCAGATCTGCCTCTTCCAGCGGCATGGCCAGCCGGATGCGGGCATCCCGGGGCTGGCCGTCCGTGTCCAGAATCAAGAGCCATTGTGTGCCAGCCAGGCTATCTCCCGGTGGCAGTTGTACACCGGGACCGTCCATCATCTGGTACCGACTGCCCTCCGCCTGGCGCAGGCGAGCAATCTGTCGCGGGTAGACCCCAGCCAGCAACTCGCCCAGACAATACCGCCAGTCGACGCTATCGCGGGGCTTGCCTGACAGTAGTCGCTGAGCTTCAGCCAGTAGTACCCTGTGACGGTCCGGATTGGCTTCAAGCGCCTGCAGGCGGCTACGTAAATCCACGCCCTGGCCATTGAGAATGTCCCGCTCCGACAATAGCGCAGTGACTCGCGCTGCGGCCACAGGCAGCCCCTTCTCTCTGCCTGCCAGTATCAGCATCCCCAGAGCCGGCTCGACGCCCAGACTGGCGATGGCCGAGCCATGCGCCGTGAGCCCGCCTTGCGCATCCAGCGCCCCACCATCGCGCAGCCTGACCACCGCGCTCTGCCAGGCCGGCATCGGAGGCACATCCAGCCACTGCATCTGCCGGGGCTCCCGGCAGCCCCACCGGGCCAGATCCAGCACCAGCTGATCCAGTGCCACTCGCGCTATTTCCGGCGTCTGGTGGCTGGCCATGACCTCGGACTCCGACCATAGCCGTAGGCAGCAACCCGGACCTAACCGCCCCGCCCGTCCGCTGCGCTGCCGGGCGCTGGCCTCACTGATCCGACGGGTGACCAACCGGCTACGGTGGCGGGCCGGATCATAGGCCGGCTCTCGGGCCAGGCCACTATCAATGACATGGGTGACACCCTCGATGGTCAGGCTGGTTTCCGCCACATTGGTGGTCAGCACAATCAAGGCATCGCCGTTTCTGGCTGACTCCAGCACCTGCTGTTGCTGCGCCAGCGGCAGCCCCCCATGCAACTCGGTAACCGGCAGATTGAGTCCGGATTCAGACAGGCCGCGGGCCACCCGACGGATATCCCCACGGCCAGGCAGAAACACCAGTACCACCTGGGCATCAGCGGCCACAGAACAGATTTGCTGCACGCAGTGATCACGCCAGTCCTGACGGGGGGCCGGCGGTCGATACATCACATCGACCGGAAAGCTGCGCCCTTCACTGCGAATCACCGGGGCATCCAACATGGTTACCAGCGGTCCGCAGTCCAGGGTAGCGGACATGACCAGCAACCCGAGATCCGGCCGGAATGCTTCACGGATCTCCCTGACCAGCGCCAGTCCCAGATCCGCATTCAGGGAGCGTTCATGAAACTCATCAAAGATCACCAGTGTGATGCCCTGCGACTCCGGATCACTCAATGCCATGCGGGTTAGTACCCCTTCGGTGACCACCTCCAGCCGGGTGGCGGCACTGACCCGGGTATCGGTACGGGTCCGGTAACCCACGGTTTGCCCCACCGGCTCGCCCAGCTGGGAAGCCATAAAGGTGGCCACGGAACGGGCCGCCACCCGACGTGGCTCCAGCATCAGAATACGGCCCTTGGCAGCGCCGAAACTGTCCAGCAGACATAGAGGCACGCGAGTGGATTTCCCCGCCCCAGGTGGCGCTTCCAGAATCGCACAGCCCACATTCAACAAAGCGTCACGCAATGGCACGACAACATCATCAACAGGAAATTCTTTCTGCATTCGTTCCGTCCATTGCTCAGCCGCCGTGACGGCGGTCACTTCTGGTCATTTTGATAGGGCAATACCACTGGTTGGGGGTTAAACCTATGCTATATTCTGCTCATCATCTAATAATTAATAACCACTCTATATAGTGATATATGCTGAACGATTTGGGGATTCCAGAGCACCTTATCTGGAAGCTGAATGACTTTGACAACCACCAGCGGGCGGTCAACTTTATCAAACAGTTTCAAGATACGCTGTGCGTTTACAGTGCACCGGTGGAACAGCTCTATACCAACTATGATATTTCCATACCACCGGATGATGATCGCTCACTGGTGATTCTGCCCAACCCCTATGCTTACCACGATACCTTCAACGGTATTGGCGACCACAGTGTTCACGCCACGGGCATGTATATCGTGCCGGGGGATTTGTTTGGCAAGGAAGGACTGTTTCTGACGTTACGTCTGCTCAAGTATGGCAAGCGGGTTATCAAACCGGTGCCACTGAAAGTGGGCCTGTGGGCCCTGATGAAAAAGGAATCCAGTGACATTCCGTTTTTGCCGGTCATCACCAAGGGGGATCTGCGTGCCTTCAAAAAGGACTTTCCCTGCCTTCATCTGCACAGGATTCAGCCGTCCAGGCTATCGGAACGCTCACCCATGGAAATCAAAGCGATACAACGTGTCATTCGCGACAAACTCAAGGTTTATATGTAAAGGTGGCCAACCCCCTTAAGCCTGAACAGTTAACAGTAAGAAACAGGAACCAGGCCGGAAAAACCACCAAGACTCCATAGGCGGTTTCCCCGGCTTGACAGCCTGACCCGCTGATTCAGTCCGACTCTGAGTAACAGTGGTCCAGTGCCAGAATGTAGTACTCCAGCCCTTTGGCCGCTGCCGCGAAGGCCCTCTCCCGGCTTGCTTCATCAGTACAGGTTAGCTTGATCAACTCCATGGCCTCATGGGGATGCGCGTCATCGTAGGAGGCATGGGCCCGCAACCAGGCCATGGAATGGCGGTTGATGGTGGCCACCCCATTTTCCTGGTAGGCCTGCATGCCCTTGACCACACTCTGGCTCCATTCGCCGGTGGCCCATTCAATGGCCAGATTGGTAGCGGCCAGTCCCTCCTCCAAGCTGGCCTGGCGGCCCATATGCCAGAGGTAATGATTCACCGCGTCCATGGCTGGTGGTGGTGTTACAAACTCCAGCTCTTCCAGGGTGATGCCAAAGCCCATGGCCCAGTCCTGATACCAGTAGGCATGGCGCTGTTCGACCTTGATATTGCTAATCAGCCAATTCTTGCTTTCTTCGTGCCCTGGGTAACGGCCCGGCTGGGTTTTGGCCAAATTAAGGCCCATGTATTTGGGGAAATTCTCGACCAGCGGGTAGAAATTCAGCAAGGCACTGCGAAAACGAGGCAGGCTTAGTGTCCCGGCCCCCATTTCCACAAACACCGGATGCTCTACCACCCGATTTTTCAACGGTACCAGATCGTCCCAGAAGGCCTGAGCCCAGGGGCTATGGTCAGTGAGTTCGAGCCCTTTCTTATAATTTACGGCGCGCATTTGTCGTTCTCCATAACAACCGGTTATCGCAGCTCGTGGCCAGTTGGCCATGGACTAATTGATAGCACACTAGTCCAATAATTTGTATAAGCGATTTCTCAGGCTACGTAAATGGCGCTTTTGCTGTTTATCCGGCGCTGAGAGCGGATCATAGTGGAGCTTCTGATAATATTTTGCCCAGTTCTCGGCAGCAACCGACGTCTGCGGCCACTGTTCACTGATCGCCTGGCACAGCTGCATAGGAGTCAGGCCCGCCTCCAGTGGCCGCCCCCGCTCACTGGCACGCTGATGCAGCCGCCAATATTCCCGCTCCATCAGGGTCAGCTTTTCATTGCCCGTCTGCCACAACAGGAACAATGCATACAACCCCATCAACATGGCAACGGCGGCGATCAGGGCAATGGCAATGCGTACTGGCGTAACCGCGCCAAGCAGATCTTCCAAAAATCTGGACTGGAAAGCCCTGTCATAGCCCAGCACCCAAGTCTGCCAACGGAAATCCACGTAATCCATCCACTGACTCACTTTCGCAAACAAGCCACCATCCGAGAAGCGACGCAGCCCAAGCTCATCCAACAGATCTCTGCCGTCTTCACTGTTCTCGAGGGCGTCCCAGAGCCCAAGCTCAATGCGTTCAGGAGCAACCGCGCCGGTGGGATCAACACGTATCCATCCCTGCCCCTCCAGCCAGATTTCACTCCAAGCATGGGCATCATACTGTCGCACCAATAGATGAGAACCCAGAGCATTACGCTCCCCCCCCTGATAGCCCACCACAACTCTGGCCGGCACCCCGGCAGCACGCATCAGGAAAGTAAAGCTGGAGGCATAATGCTCGCAGAACCCGCGCCGGGTTCGGAACAGGAAGTCATCCACTGGATCCATGGTAAGCCTGGGCGGACGCAGGGTGTAATGAAAAGGCTGTTCACGGAAGTAACGCAGTGCTCGTTGTGCAATCTCCGACGGCGAATCACTTTCAAGTCGCCACTGTTGTGCTAGTCCCCGAGCTTGCCTACCTGCTTCATCCGGGATCGACAACATCAATTGTCGTTCCTGGCTAGTCAGGTTGATGGCGGCGGCGACAGCGGGCACGCTCTCCACTCGATAGGCAAACCTTTCCGACACGGGTTGATTGGACACCAGACGCATATCTTTCGCCAGAGCCACATCTCCATATACCGGAAAAGGAACATCCAGACTGAACAACCAACGACGCTGGGTCGGTTCCACAATCACCTGATAACGGTAACGTCTCTGCTCAGGGGTTCGGCGACTCTCAAGTCGTTGGTACCAGTCCGGTTTTTCCTTTCCTCGCTGGTAAAGATATTCCGATTCCGACTGGCCCTGAGGTACTGCCTGCTGCCAGGTACGTCCGTCATAGTGGCTCAGTGTCAGCCCCCGCCAGTAACGCTCGGCCCGAGGCGGCACATCCCCCTGAAAGTCCACCCGAAAAGCCAGCTCTGCGGATTCCGACAACTCGCTAATCTGGCCCGGCGACATGCTGTCGCTCATGCCGGTGCGGGCCTTGTCCCCCCCCACCTGCATGTTCCACAGCGGTGCCACACGAGGCACCAACAGGAACAACACCACCATCAGGGGAACCGCCTGCAGGGTAATCACCACCGCACGCTTACCATGGGCAAGGCCGCTGGCACGAGTATCACTGTGATTTATCCCCACCAGACAGGTGGTAAGGACCGTCATGCACAGGACCACATAGAGAAACATGCCCGGTGTCTGGGAAAAAAGCAGCGCCGTTGCGCAGACGAAATAGCCCAGCACAATCACTACATAAGCATCACGCTGCTGCACCACTTCCAGATACTTCAGCGCAAACAGGCTGACCAGCAAGGCAACGCCTGCTTGCGGCCCGTACAATCTGCCAAAACTGTAAAAGGTCAGCGCCACAGCACCAATCAACAGCAGCGAACGTACCATACGACCCGGCAACGTCAGGCGCTGCTGCTCCACCAACCAGCGGATCAGAATCACCAGCAACAACAACCCGGCCTGCCAGAGAGGTCCTTTGACAAGTTGCGGCATGGAGCACAGCACAACCGCCAGGGCGAGCCAGAGTCGGGTATGGGACGGGACCTGATAAATGCGCGCCATGGAGAACCTCAGAAATCCGGATAACTGGCCAGGGCATCCAGCAGCCGCCAGCGATGCACATCACCGGTATCCGGCGCCAACGTCAGGCCCGGCAACTTCAGACCATAGGGTTGGCGCTGCGGATCCAGTTGCAAAATCCAGTAGCACAACACTGACAGTCGCTGCTCATCGCCAAGCCCCTGCAAACGATCCCAACGCAACCAAAGGCGGCCACCCACCGGTTCTTCGAACTGCTTGGTATTCAGTCCTCGACCCCGTGCATAGCCTTTCCAGTCTACCCGGCGAAGGGAATCCCCGGGGATGTAGCTTCGCAGCCCCTGGAATTCGTCATTCCCTGACTGCCCACTACTGAACGCCTGCTGATTTTCCTTACCGCCATCTGCCGGGCAATCCAAGCTTTCCTGCGGGCGCGGCCAGGCCAGGCAATAATGGTCCAGGGATACATAGGACCAGGTACGTAGCAGTCCCAGCGGGAAGCGGCTTTCCACCTTGAGACGTGGCGCCATCACCCTGCCCCGCTCTGCCAGTGGCAGGTTTAGCCACAGGCTTTCTTCTTCGCCCCTGCGGATGCTGATCTGCTGACCGTCCTGGCCACGCCAGCGTAGCCAGACACAATGGTGCTCTCGTCGCTGGGCAAACAATACGATTTCCAGCGCCCCTTCCTCTCCGGCAAACCCGGATTCGCTGTCACCATTGCGTATACCGAGAGCTGACAGATTCCGAAAGGTATGCAGGATTGCCACCATGAACAAGCTGGCGAGCAGGAAGGCCAAGGCCAGGATCAGATTATTTTCATAATTGATGCCGCCGATGAACAGCAACGCCGCGACCTGTAGATAAAAGAAACCGTAACCGGTGGGGAAGATAAAAATGCGCCGTTGATCCAGCACGATCTGTCTGGCCGGCGGCAAACGCCGGGCCAGCCAGCGTTCGTATAGGTTGCGTATCGGCGCCGGCAGCTGCATGGGCTAGCGGCGAATGACGGGTACGGACTGCAACAGAGACTGGGTAATAGCCGCCACACTCCCTCCCTGACGGGCACTGAGACGGTGCTCCGCCACGGATGGCCACACCGCTTGCACATCTTCCGGCAGCACATAATCCCGGCCACTGACCAGGGCCCATGCCCGGGCCGCCTTGAGCAAACCCAGGCCGGCACGGGGAGACAGGCCGGCAACGAAACGATCATCAGAACGAGTGGCATCCAGCAAACGCTGCACATAATCCAGCAGCTCGTGGCTGGCGCGGACCTTGCCCACTACCCGTGACAGCTTGATCAGTCCTTCGCTGTTGATCACCGCCTGCAGCTCACGAACCTGCTCGCGCAGGTCGCCACCGGCCAGCAACTGCAGCTCCACTTCCGGGGCTGGGTAGCCCAGGGAAATCCGCATCAGAAAACGATCAAGCTGAGATTCAGGCAATACAAACGTG
>NZ_JBNPEC010000205.1:0-13919 GCF_051117345.1 Alcanivorax sp. | reverse complement strand
CCTGAGCGCCCGCCGAATGTGGTCTTTGTGATGCTGGAATCCCTGGGAGCAAGTCGCGTCAGCAGCTACGGATTACCGGTGGAAAGCAGCCCCAATCTGGATCAGCTGGGACGAGATGGCTGGCGCTTCGAAAATTTCTATGTGCCTGTGACCGGCACCGCCAAGACGATCTGGGCCACCTTTACCGGCATCCCTGATGTGGCCCCCACCGAAAGCGCCAGCCGCAACCCGCTGACCAGCCACCAACGCACGGTACTGAATGAATTCGAGGGCTACCGGAATTTCTATTTCATTGGTGGCAATGCCGGCTGGGCCAACCTGGACGGTCTGGTGCAACAAACCATCGATGGTCTGGAGCTGTACCAGGAAGGTGACTGGCAATCCCCTGACGTGGATGTATGGGGCATTTCCGATCTGAACCTGTTCCGAGAATCCAACCAGATTCTCGCCGACCTGCCGGATGATCAGCCGTTCTTTGCCTTCATCCAGACTGCCGGCAACCACCGACCTTTCACCATTCCGGCCAATAACGGTGACTTCCAGCCACGCACGGACCTGTCCGATGAGGAGTTGGCCGAATACGGCTTCCGCAGCGCGGCTCAGTTCAACGCGGTACGGCTGCTGGATTACAACGTGGGCGAGTATATGAAATGGGCCCGGGAAAGTGATTACTTCGACAACACTATCTTTGTGTTCTTTGGTGATCACAGCAACCGCATCACCACCCTGCCCCACATGCCGGCCATGGATCAGCTGGGGCTGGAAAGTAACCATGTTCCGCACATCATTTATGCACCCCGCTACCTGAAACCCAGGGTGATTGAGGAATCGGTCGGTCTGGTCGATGTGCTACCCACCGTTGCCGGCATGCTGGGGCTCAACTACCGCAACACCACCCTGGGCCGGGATTTCCAGATTCCTGCCCCGGAAGGGGATCGCGCCAGTTTTGTGGTGCTGCGAGAAGGGCCTACCCCCATCTATGGCATGGTCACGAAAGATTTTCTGGTGCGTATCAATGCGGCTAGCAATGACGCCACCCTGCATGATCTGCATAGCGACACCCCCAAACAAGACGTGGCTGCAGAGCACCCGGAAGTCTTCGAACGGCTGTTCAAACTGGCTCGCGGGCAATACGAAACCGCACGCTACATGTTCTACGATAACGTAGACGATTAACTCATCTTGTTTCCATAAAACAACGCCCTCAGACTGAGGGCGTTGTCATTTCAGGGCCATCGATTGTGCTATCGCGTGAAACCACCGATACCGTCATCATCGGCGCCGGCGTCATTGGCCTGGCCATCGCCCGCGAACTTGCCGCCTCCAGGTCCGTTGTTCTGCTCGAGCAGGAGAGCCGTTTTGGCGAACACCTCTCTTCCCGTAACAGCGAAGTCATCCACGCCGGCCTCTATTACCCACAAGACTCCCTGAAAGCACGCCTGTGCCTGCGTGGCAACGCCCTGCTGTACCAGTACTGCCAGGAACAACAGATTCCCTATCAGCAGTGCGGCAAGCTGATCGTTGCCAATGCAGGACAACAGAACACACTGGAGCAACTGCATCACAACGCTCTGAACAGCGGAGCGACAGGATTACACCGCTGCAGCCAGCAGTGGCTGCAGCAGCAGGAGCCATGGTTACAGGCCAGTGAAGCCCTGCTCAGCGAGCACAGCGGCATCCTTGATAGCCATGCCCTCATGTCGAGACTGGCCCAGGAAGCAGAGCGCAACGATGCGCTGCTCTGTTATCGACACCGGGTACGCCGGATTGACTGTGAGCCCGGAGACTTCCTGCTGCAGGTGGAAAGCGACGACACAGCCTTTGAATTGCGCTGCCGCCATATGATCAATGCCGCAGGCCTGCATGCCGTTCCCTTACTGAAACGCTGCAACGGATTTCCCGCAGAAAAAATCCCCGAACAGCGGCTGGCCCGGGGCAACTATTTTTCCCTCAGCGGGCGCAGCCCCACCCAGAGGCTGATATACCCGCTACCGGAAGCGGACGGGCTGGGCATCCATCTCACCGTGGACCTGGCCGGCAATGCCCGCTTTGGTCCGGATGTAGAATGGATCAAGCACAGCGACTACCAGGTCAACAGCGCCCGGCTACCGCAATTCGAAGAAGCAATACAACGCTACTGGCCGAGCCTGAACCCAGACAGACTCTCCCCTGCCTACGCCGGCATCCGCCCCAAGCTGTTCATGGGAGGAGAACCCTATCGGGATTTTCTGATACAGGGAGAGAAAGAGCACGGCATCACAGGCATGACCAACCTGCTGGGGATTGAATCGCCGGGGCTAACCGCAGCACTGGCCATTGCAGAAGATATCGCCAAGTACGGTTAAGTTTTACGTAGGGTGCCACTGAGCCTAAGGCGAACGGCACCATTCAAACGCCGGACCGGTGCAGTTCGCCTTAGGCTCAGTGCACCCTACGCTCAGCGGCATCAGTGATGACGCCCCATTACCCTTCCCGCCAAACGCGTCACCCAGCTAGCGGGTAACACCCGCACCAGGGAGACCATGATTCGGTACAAGGCGCCAGGAACCACTACCGCTTTTCCCCTGGCCAGCGCCTTCAGCCCTGCCGCTGCCACTACGTCCGCAGGCATCATCGTCTTTTCCAGATCCGGATCCATCCGCTCACGGGCGATGGACGAAAACTCGGTACGGGTGCCCCCGGGGCACAGTGCCGTCACCACAATACCCACCGGCTTAAGTTCTTCATGGAGGGCGCGACTCAGGTGCAGCACACAGGCCTTGCTGGCCGCATAGGTGGCCATGCCCGGGATCGGAAACCAGGCCGACACCGAACTCACATTGAGCACCCAACCCTGGCCCCGTTGCGCCATCGGCCCGGCAAACCGCTGAGTCAGCGCCAGCAGGCTGCGTACGTTTACATCGACCATGCCCAGCTGATCCGGCGCCGGCAGCGACAACAACGGCTTCTGGTAACCAAAACCGGCATTGTTGATGAGAATATCCACCTGCCGCCCGGATGCCTGCGTCTGTGCAAACACGGCTTCGGCCGCTTGCGGATCAGAAAGATCAGCCGTAATCACATCAACGGTGACCGACGCCAACTCCCCGGCAAGTGAATCGAGCCGCTCGGTGCGCCGCGCTACAAGAATCAGGTTGCAGCCCACAGCAGCCAGTTGCCTCGCCATCTGTTCACCGATGCCGCTGGAGGCGCCGGTAATTAACGCGGTTTTTCCCGAAAACATTTTTTGCTCCAGCTTTCAGCCTTGACTGTCCTGACCAGGTTAAAGGCACCTGTAGGAGTTCATCATTTCGCGGAACGTTTGGGTCTTCCCCACTCCATTGAGCGTAGCTTGTAGCTCAAAAACAAAAAACCCGGCACAAGGCCGGGTTTTTCGTTGGTGCGGGAAGCAGGCTTTTTACAGCTTGCCGTCCAGCTCCGGTACTGCTTCGAACAGGTCAGCCACCAGGCCGTAGTCCGCCACCTGGAAGATGGGGGCTTCTTCGTCCTTGTTGATAGCAACGATGACCTTGGAGTCTTTCATACCGGCCAGATGCTGAATGGCACCGGAGATGCCCACAGCAACGTACAGGTTCGGCGCAACGATTTTACCGGTCTGACCGACCTGCATGTCGTTGGGTACGAAGCCTGCGTCAACGGCAGCACGGGATGCACCCACGCCAGCGCCCAGCTTGTCAGCCAGCTTGTACAGGATTTCAAAGTTCTCGCCGTTACCCATGCCACGACCACCAGAGATCACGATCTCGGCAGAAGTCAGCTCAGGACGGTCAGACTTGGCCAGCTCTTCACCCACGAAGGAGGAAATGCCAGCGTCTTTAACAACGTCCAGATTCTCAACAGAAGCGGAACCGCCTTCTGCTGCAACGCCATCGAAGGAAGTACCACGTACGGTGATGACTTTCTTCGCATCGCCACACTTAACGGTAGCAATGGCGTTACCGGCGTAGATCGGACGCTTGAAGGTATCAGCGTCGACCACGTCGGAGATCTCGGAGATCTGGGCCACGTCCAGCAGAGCAGCGGCGCGGGGCGCGAAGTTCTTGCCGGTGGTGGTGGCAGCAGCCAGGATGTGGCTGTAGTCGGCACCGACTTCGGCAACCAGATCGCCAATGTTTTCGGCCAGCTGATGCTCGTAGGCATCGTTGTCAGCGCACAGTACCTTGGAAACGCCATCGATCTTGGCCGCTTCTTCAGCAACAGCGCCACAGCCTTTACCGGCTACCAGCACAGTGATGTCGCCGCCGATCTCTTTGGCAGCAGCAACCACACTCAGGGTGACCTTGTTGAGCGCGGCGTTATCGTGTTCGGCGTAAACTAATACACTCATCAGATCACCTTCGCTTCGTTCTTCAGTTTCTCGACCAGCTCGTCAACGGAGCCAACGATGATGCCAGCCTGACGCTCGGCCGGAGCTTCCACACTGACAGTGGTCACACGCGGAGTCAGGTCAACGCCCAGATCAGCGGCTGTTTTGGTATCCAGCGGCTTCTTCTTGGCTTTCATGATGTTCGGCAGAGACGCGTAACGCGGCTCGTTCAAGCGCAGGTCAGTGGTAACCACAGCCGGCAGGTTCAGCTCAACGGTCTGCAGGCCACCGTCGATTTCACGTGTAACCTTCACTTTACCGTCGGCCACGTCCACTTCAGACGCGAAAGTGCCCTGCGGCATGCCAGTCAACGCAGCCAGCATCTGGCCGGTCTGGTTGTTGTCGCCGTCGATAGCCTGCTTGCCCAGAATAACCAGATCAGGCTTCTCTTCCTCAACGATGGCTTTCAGCGCTTTGGCGATGCCCAGCGGCTGAACGTCTTCGTCGGTTTCTACCAGGATAGAGCGGTCAGCGCCCAGAGCCATAGCAGTACGCAGTTGTTCCTGAGCGGTCTTGGGACCGATGGAAACAGCAACGATTTCGGTAACCACACCCTTCTCTTTCAGACGTACCGCTTCTTCTACAGCGATTTCACAAAAGGGGTTCATGGCCATTTTGACATTGGCGAGATCAACACCAGTGTTGTCAGCCTTCACGCGAACCTTGACGTTGTAATCAACGACTCGCTTGATGGGTACAAGAACCTTCATAGGATCCTCGGAATGTTCCATTGGGTGACATGTAGAAGGAGGCGATAATTGACGCCGTTGCCGGGTCCACCCCCGCGAAAGAGCAGCTATCTTGAACGCTAGGTTAAGGCAGGTCAATAGGCCGAAAATCCGTAAGCGAATGATTTTGCTGCAAATAGACCACACAAGGTGTCCATTTTTCGTGACTTTGCAGTCGTCCATTTCCTTGTAAATCAACCAGCTAGCAAGGGATAATCCGAACACCTGTTTGAAATGGTCACGTCGCCCCGCTACTCGGGATCAACACCCGGTAACATTACCGCGGGCGTTGCGGCCAACGTGGGGAGCCTCTGTATGGCTCTTTATGTGCTCTGGCTTTCAGGCAGGCTCGCAATCTAGGCAGCCTTCTGCAGGCAGGCTGGCGGCCTGTCAAAGAAGGCTAACAACGAGTGCGAGTCTGCCTGAAAGCCCCGTAGGGCGAGACCTGAAGCGCACATCTGATGCGTTTCCCCGCTTGAAAAGGGAACCACCCTTCCCTTCGCGGTGAAACACACCAGCTGTACACTTCAGGTCACGCAGAGTACACAAAGAGCCATACAGAGGCCCCCGACAGTGGTGCGGTTTCGCCTATCTCTATATACTCCGCGCCACCCCAAGGCTGGCCCGAGGCGGCTGCTGAGAAAGGGTTTTCTGTGGCAGAGTGTTTCAGAATCCCTTTCTCAGTGGCTTCCGGGCCGAACACGCAATCGATAGCGAGGAGACAGGCTGTGGAACGCGAATCTATGGAAGTCGATGTAGTCATCGTCGGCGCCGGTCCTTCCGGTCTGGCAACCGCCTGCCGTCTGGGCCAGATCGCCCAGGAAACCGGTCAGGAAATCAGTGTGGTCGTGGTAGAGAAAGGCTCCGAAGTCGGTGCCCATATTCTCTCCGGTGCGGTGCTTGAGCCGCGCGCCCTGAACGAGCTGTTCCCCAACTGGCAGGACATGGGCGCTCCGGTGAACACCAAGGTCACCGGCGACGAGATCTACTACCTCACCGGCCCGGAAAAGGCACAGAAAGTGCCCAACCTGTTCGTACCCAAGACCATGCACAACGAAGGGAACTACATCATTTCCCTGGGTAACCTGTGCCGCTGGCTGGCCGAACAGGCCGAAGGCCTGGGCATCGAGATCTTCCCCGGCTTCCCGGCCAGTGAAGTTCTTTACAACGACGATGGTTCCGTGAAAGGGATTGCCACCGGTGAACTGGGTGTCAGCGCCGATGGCGAGCACAAGCCCAGCTATGACCCGGGCATGGAACTGCACGCCAAGTACACCATCTTCTCCGAAGGTTGCCGCGGTCACCTGGGCAAACAGCTGCAGGAAAAATTCAGCCTGCGCGAAGGCACCGATCCGCAACACTACGGTCTCGGCGTCAAGGAACTGTGGGACATCGACCCGGCCAAGCACCAGGAAGGTCTGGTAGTTCACACCGCCGGTTGGCCGCTGACTGAATCCGGCTCCCCGGGTGGTGCGTTCCTGTACCACATCGAAAACAACCAGGTTGCCCTGGGTCTGATCACCGACCTGGCCTACTCCAACCCGCATGTCTCTCCGTTCGATGAGATGCAGCGCTGGAAGACCAACCCGGAAATCCAGAAACACCTGGAAGGCGGCAAGCGTGTCTCCTACGGCGCCCGTGCCATCTCCAAGGGTGGTCTGCAGTCCCTGCCGAAGATGACCTTCCCCGGTGGTCTGCTGGTGGGCTGTAACGCCGGCACCCTGAACTTCGCCAAGATCAAGGGCACCCACACCGCCATGAAGTCCGGCATGATTGCCGCAGAAGTTCTGGCAGAAGCCCTGAAAGGCGGCCGTGGCAGCGACGAGCTGACCGAGTACAAAGACGCCTTCGACAAGAGCTGGGTACACGAAGAGCTGCACGCTCAGCGCAACTTCGGCCCGGCCCAGCACAAGTTCGGTAACTTCATCGGCTCTGCCTTTGCCTTCGTGGACATCAACCTGTTCAACGGCAAACTGCCCTTCACCATGCGTGACACCACCCCGGATCACGCCACGCTGAAGCCGGCTGATCAGAGCAAGAAGATCGACTACCCGAAACCGGACGGCAAGATCACCTTCGCCAAGCTGGACAGCGTATTCCTGTCCAACACCAACCACGAAGAAGATCAGCCGTGTCACCTGACGCTGAAAGACCCGAACGTACCGCTGGAGGTGAACCTGCCCAAGTGGGACGAGCCGGCCCAGCGTTATTGCCCGGCGGGTGTGTACGAAGTGGTTGAGGACGAGAACACTGGCGACAAGCGTTTCCAGATCAACGCCCAGAACTGCGTGCACTGCAAGACCTGCGACATCAAGGACCCCACCCAGAACATCAACTGGGTGGCTCCGGAAGGCACCGGCGGCCCCAATTACCCGAACATGTAATTGGCCGCACGGCTTCCGTGTTGCAAACAAAAAAGGCGCCTTTCCAGGCGCCTTTTTTGTGTCCGGCCAGAGGCCAGAAAGCGGAAGTCATAACCCTATGATCAGACCGGCTTTCTTTGCAGCCGCTGGCTCACCCGGGCACGCTGCTGCGCGCGATTTTTGCGCAGGCGATACCAGGCCAGGCGAATGCGATAGTCCAGAGCATCCATCAGTTCCAGTGGCGGCATGGCCGGCATGTGCAGGTCCGGCTTGCGGGACTGAATCCGCTTGGGAGCTTCCAGTGTGTGGGGGTCATTACGTGTCATGGTCTCCTCCCTGTTCGAGAACGTTGTGGAGTGGCTGGGCTGTGATTGGCCTCCATGATGCAATCGGGTTTACTATCAGTAAATCGAAAAGATCTTTACCTATCGTTCAATTTTTCTGAAAGGTGGACCATGCCTCCGGACAGCCCTCTTCAGCCCCTGCTGGACACGGAAATCTTGCGCAGCTTCGTGGCCATTGCCGAGACCGAAAGCTTCACCCAGGCCGCCGCCGAAGTATTCCGCACCCCCTCCGCCCTGAGCATGCAAATCAAGCGGCTGGAGGAACAGGTGGGCCAGAGGCTGTTTCTTCGCGAAGCCCGCCGAGTGAGTCTGACTGCCGAGGGTGAAGCCATGCTCGGCTATGCCCGGCGACTGCTGAAACTGAACCAGGAGGCCATCAGCCACTTCACCGCACCGGAGCTGGAAGGCACCGTCCGGCTGGGCACCCCGGATGATATCGGCACCCGCATCCTGCCCCAGGTGTTGACCCAGTTTTCCCGATCCCACCCTGCGGTACAGGTAAACGTAATCGTCGGCCGCAGCGCCGACATGCTGAAGCAGCTGGATGCGGGCAAGCTGGATCTGATTATGGTCACCACCGGCAAACAGGCCCGCCCGGCACGGGGCGAAGTCGTCCATAGCGAACCATTGGTGTGGGCTGGCGCGCAGGGCGGCATCGCCGTCAGCCAGACTCCCCTGCCCCTGGCTCTGGCCAGTCAGGGCTGCCCCTGGCGCAAGATGGCTCTGGAAGCCCTGGACCGCAGTGATCACCGCTATCGGGTGGCCTATACCAGTGAGCACTGCGCCGGCCAGGAAGCGGCCATGCAGGCGGATCTGGCCATTGGCCCCTTCCCTCTCAGCCTCATTCAGCCGCCCTTGCAGCAACTGGGCGACGAATACGCATTACCGGAACTGGGCGATTACCAGATCGCCATGCTCTACCGTGGAGAAGAAGGTTCTGCCACCCATGTGCTGGCCGGGCATGTACGAGCGGTTTTCCGGGCATTGCGGCTGTGACCAGTCAGAATATGCCACAACGATACAAATAATTAATTTTGTCTCATTGTTTGATGGCGCACTCCTCGCTAGCATGAAAATGAAACAAGCGTATGAACCATCACGCTGACTGCGAGGACAGAAAAACAATGACCGCTCAAGCCAACCTGGAAAGCCGCCAGGCCAGACTGGAACACGAATGGCCCAGCCCCCCCACAGCCAGGGAACTGGACAAGCAATTCCCCGGCATCTTCGATGGCGCCATGCTGTTGGCCGGGGGTGCCAACATCATCCTGCAACTGGCTCTGCCCGCAGTGGGGTATGGGGTGGCGGAAAGTCGGGTGGAGAGTGGCTCGATACTGCATCATCCGATCAAACGCTCGCGCACCACCTTCACCTACCTGGCCGTCGCCATGATGGGCACCAGTGAAGAGAAGCTGGCCTACCGCAGGGCGGTGAATCGCTCCCATGCCCAGGTTCACTCCACCGAAAACTCACCGGTGAAATACAACGCCTTCGATGAAAACCTGCAGATGTGGGTCGCCGCCTGCCTCTACTGGGGCTTCGTGGACACCCACCAGAAACTCCATGGGCCAATGAGCCGGGAAGAGCAGGAAACCTTTTACCAACTGGCCCACCCTCTGGGGACCACCCTGCAAGTGCGCCAGGATACCTGGCCAAAAGACCTGGAGGCGTTTGACGCCTACTGGCAGGAGGGCCTGGAGAAACTGCACATCGACGAGCGCATCCGCCAGTACCTGATGATGATCGCCGACCTGAAATTCCTCAGCCCGGTAACCCGGTTTCTATTGGGTCGCTTCAACCGGTTTATGACCACCGGTTTCCTTCCCCCTCACGTCCGTGAGCAGATGCGGCTGGAATGGAATGACAAAAAGCAGCGCCGTTTCGAACGGACCGTACGCACCATTGGCCGCATCAGTCTGCTGTTGCCGCGCGTCATCCGGCAGGCGCCCTACAACCTGGTGCTATGGGATTTCCGCCACCGCCTGAAGAAAGGCAAACCGTTGGTTTAAGTGCTTCACGGATTAGAGAGGGAAAGGTCACAAACACCCTTGGTGCCAAGACGTAGGGTGCACTGAGCCTAAGGCGAACTGCACCGATCCCACGTTTGATGGTGCAGTTCGCCTTAGGCTCAGTGCACCCTACGCAATCTGTGACAGTGTCCCCTCATGAAAAAATGGAGGAAACCTCCAACGCCGAAAGCTCGCGCCACTCACCCGGCTTCAACGTTTCATCAAGCATCAGGTTACCAATCGCCAGCCGATGCAGCGTCAGCACATTGTTATCGAAGCGCCCGAACATGCGCTTGATCTGGTGATAGCGACCCTCGCATAGCCACACATCCGCCTCGAACGTGCTGCGGATTTTCAGCTCCGCCGGGCGTGTCATGATGCCCTCGTACTCGAACCACATGCCCTCGGCAAACGCGGCCACGTACTCGTCGGTTAACGGCTGCTCCACCGTCACCCGGTAATGCTTGCGCACCTGATTCTCCGGCTCACTCAACTGCCGGGACCAGTCACCGTCATTGGTCAGCAATAGCAGACCGGTGGAATTGAAATCCAGGCGCCCTGGCAGATGCAGCCCCTGTCGCTGAGCCGCCGGCAACAGATCCAGCACGGCAGGATGATGCGCATCCCGGGTAGCACTGACCACGCTAGCGGGCTTGTTCAACATCAGGTAACGGGGCCGGTTTGCCTGCAGAATCTCGCCATCGCAAACCACCACATCAAACGGGCCGACACGTCGCTGCCGGTCACGCTCCACCTCGCCATTCACCTGCACGCGCCCGGCAGCCAGCAACAGCCGCAGGTTACTGCGGCTGATTTGCAGACGGTTGCTGAGGAAACGGTCCAGGCGGTGGTATCGGGAAGTCATGGCGGGATCATAGAGCGCGGCCCGGAGATTACAATCTCTAGGGAACCTCTGAAAAACTCCTTGCGTACTCAGTCTTTCAGGCTGGTTCGCAATCTATACTCGCAGAGCACCGAGGGCGCGATTTTGAAGGTGTATGTCCATCCATCGGCTCTTCACCTTCAACACGCAACAACGAGTGCGGGCCAGCCTGGAGGACCCGAAGCACTCCTGAGCACAGGGGGCGCGACCTGAAGCGCACATCTGCTGCGCCTTGCCTCTCGGAAAGGGAACCACCCTGACCATCGAGACAAGACACAACAGTTGCACGCTTCAGGTCACGCTGAGCATGCAAGGAGTTATTCAGAGGCTCCCTAGCCAGCAGGAGTTGAAAGCCACATCGGCAGGCTACTGGAAGGTCTTGCCATCATGTTTCAACCAGCCGTCCACATGGCGACCCTGGGGATCATCGTGGGTCCAATGGACCACACCACCCCGCTCATTCCACTCGTACTCGCCGTAGAAGCTGACGCTCTCGCCTTCACGCAAGTCCGGAATGCGTGGCGCCAGATCGATGTTATGAGCGATCAGAATGGTCTGACCAGAGGCAAGCTCAAGAATGAACTTCTGGTGTCGGCTGCCCTTATTGTCGTCCGGCAGAACCTTGACCACCCGACCGGCACCTTCCACCTGAACATCGCTTTGCTGCTTTTCATAGGCCGCCTGAATAACGCCATCACCCGGAGCCGAGGCCGCTTGCGTCTGGGGTGCCTGAGCGGGAGCCTGACTGACTGTGCTGTCATCTCGCAGATTATCCAATCCGTAGAGGGCCAGCACCGTCACGGCAGCCGCAATAACCGGGACCATTTTTTTCATCGACGTATCTCTGACGTGTTTATTCCCTCCTTTTTTACCACAAGACATCCGCAATGCCAGAACCGCCATCCACAAAAAAGGGGCAGCCCAGGCTGCCCCTCCCTTTCACTTATAGATTCAAGACACCGTCAGGCTTCCACCGTTGCCTCAGCATTCGTGCACACAAACTCATAATCCGTGGAGCGCACGTTGCGGGTTTGCAGCCAGTAGCGCCAGGTGGAGCCCGGCCACAGCGCGAAGTTCTTGCCGTCGTCCTGTTGATACCAGCTGGTGCAACCAGAGGTCCAGGTGGTGCCCTGCAGGCGGCGCTGCACATTGGCATTAAAGGCTTCCTGGGCTTTCGGTTTCACATCCAGATAGTCCGCGCCTTCCTCACGCAGCAGCGCCATGCATTGCAGGATGTATTTCACCTGGCACTCGATCATGAACAGAATCGAATTATGGCCCAGGCCCGTGTTCGGCCCCACCAGCATGTACAGGTTCGGGTAGCCACTGACGGTAACGCCGTAATGCGCTTCCGCGGACTTGGCCCAGTCCTGATGCAGGTCATGGCCCGGCAAACCGGTGAGCGGAAAGTCTTTCATATAGATACGCGGATCTACCACAAAGCCAGTGCCGAGAATGATGCAATCCGCTTCATGCTCTACCCCATCATCGGTGACCACGCTATTGGCTTTCACCTCGCGGATACCGGCGGTAACCAGCTCCACGTTGTCGCGGTTGAACATGGGAAACCACTTGTTGGAAATCAGCACCCGCTTGCAGCCGAAGGTGTAATCCGGCGTCAGCTTTTTCGCCAGCGCCTTGTCTTTCACCTGAAAACGAATGAACTGCTTGCACAGGGTCCCCAGCAGCTGCGCTGCCTTGGGGCTGGAGGCCGGGGCCACCCGGGATTCATTGCTCCAGTACAGCCGCGCCCGATGCAGTTTGCGTAGCGCCGGGAAGCGCTTGAACAGCCGCTGTTGAATGCCCCAGTAACCACGCTCATCCCGGGGAATCACCCAGGCCGCGCTGCGCTGGAACACGGACAGCTTCTTCACCTTGGGTGCAATTTCTGGGCAGTACTGAATGGCGCTGCCACCGGTGCCGATGGACACCACCTTCTTACCCACCAGGTCGTAGCCGTGGTCCCACTCTGCCGAATGCATCACCTTGCCCTTGAAGCGCTTGAGCCCCTTGATGTTGGGCACATTCGGCACGTGCAACGGGCCGGAGGCCAGCACAAAGTGGCGGCAATCGATGGTCATGCCTGCAGCAGTGCGCACGGTCCAGCGGCCAGTAGTCTCATCAAAATGGGCTTCGTTCACTTCCTGGTTGAACTGGATAAAAGGCCGCAGCTGGTATTGCTCCACGGTGTCGAGAATGTAGTTCTCGATTTCGTCCCGGGGCGCATAGCGCTTGCTCCAGTCCGCCTTGCCGGCGAACGAAAAGGAATACAGGTGCGACTGCACATCGCAGGCCGCCCCCGGGTAGCCATTGAAGTACCAGGCCCCGCCCACTTCCGCCGCCTTTTCCAGGATCACAAAATCCTCGTTGCCCGCTTCGCGCAACTGGATCGCCATGCACAGCCCGCCAAACCCGGCGCCCACAATGGCCACATCCACGGAAATCGTCTTTGCTGAAATCTTCGCTTTACTGGTCATGTCCCTGCCCTCCTCAGGCGGCTTTCATCCGGTTCACATCAAAGGCCGCCACTTCGTCCATCAGCGCCTCGGCCTGGTCCAGAAATTCGCGGTTGTCATGCATCCAGGGGTGAAACCCAGGGCGGAAGAAATCGAACCAGTCCGGCAGAGCCCGGCGCAGCACGCCCGGTCGACCCACCGTCAGGTTGACCACCTTCCACCAGCCCTTCAGGTTCAGCAGGCCCCCGGACTTCGCCACCATCACCATGTAGAACGGCACGTACAGGCTCCAGAACAAGGCATTGGCCAGCAGAAAGGCGCCGACACGCAGGCCATAGGCCTTGATGCCCTTGCCCACTACCTGCTCGAAGGCATCGAAACACACCGCTTTGTGCTCGGTTTCCTCAATGGCGTGCCAGCGCCAGATCGCCGAGTAATGCGGGTCCACCCCTTCCATCAATTCGGTATTGCGCAGCAGCATGTCCCCCAGCACGGCGGTCAGGTGCTCCAGTGCCACCGTAGCAGCCAGCTGAACGGAACGGGGCGCCTTCTTCACCAGCTCCAGCAACCGCACCACCACCGCATCCATGGCCTCGATGGGCATACCCTCGGCCACCAGTGCCTCGTTGTATTCCTCATGCTCACGGGTGTGACAACCTTCTTGGCCGATAAAGGCTGAGCCTCGTTACTTCAGGGGCGGGTCGGTGCTTTCATACCGGTAATTGCTCACGCTTTGGATAAAGAATGGCTCCCCCGCCGGAACACAAATC
>NZ_JBNPEC010000007.1:0-61915 GCF_051117345.1 Alcanivorax sp. | reverse complement strand
GTCGGTCTCGCGGCTGGCGGTGCCGTTGCCGATGGCGATCAATTCCACCTTGTGCTTGAGGCACAGGGCGGCCAGGGCAGACAGGGACTGGTCCCACTGATTCCTGGGCTGGTGCGGGAAGATGGTGCTGTGCTCCAGCAGCTTGCCGGTGGCATCCACTACCACCACTTTGACCCCGGTACGCAGACCCGGATCGAGACCCATGGTGCACTTGGGGCCGGCCGGGGAGGCCATCAGCAGGCTCTTCAGGTTACGGGCGAACACCTGAATGGCTTCTTCCTCGCCCAGCTCGCGGACCCGGCCCAGCAGTTCGGTTTCCAGGTGGGTGTTGAGCTTGATCTTCCAGGTCCAGCGCATCACTTCCTTGAGCCAGTCATCGGCGGCGCGGCCCTGGTGCTGCCAGCCGGTTTCCGCGGTGACCATGGCTTCGCAGGGGTGCGGCTGGGCATTTTCCAGTTCTTCCGGCAGCACCATGGAAACATGCAGAATGCCTTCGTTGCGGCCGCGGAACAGGGCCAGGGCCCGGTGGCTGGGGATGCCCTTGACGGTTTCGCTGTGGTCGAAGTAGTCGCTGAACTTGGCGCCTTCCTTCTCCTTGCCGTCGACCACCTTGGCCTGGATCTGCGCCTTGTCCCACAGGAAGGTACGCAGGCGGGTGAGCAGATCGGCGTTTTCGGCGAAACGCTCCATGAGAATCTGTTTGGCGCCGTCCAGGGCATCCTTGGCGCTGGCAATCTTGTGTTCTTCGTTCAGGTAGCCGGCGGCGAGTTCTTCCGGATTCTGGGTCGGATCGTCCAGCAGGCCGTCGGCCAGCGGTTCCAGGCCGGCTTCCCGGGCGATTTGGGCGCGGGTGCGGCGCTTGGGTTTGTAGGGCAGGTAGAGATCTTCCAGCCGGGTTTTGGTGTCGGCGGCCTTGATCGCCTTCTCCAGCTCCGGGGTCAGTTTTTCCTGCTCGGCAATGCTCTTCAGGATCGCCTCGCGGCGTTCTTCCATTTCACGCAGGTAGCGCAGCCGTTCTTCCAGGTTACGCAGTTGGGTGTCGTCCAGACCGTCGGTTACCTCTTTGCGGTAACGGGCGATAAAGGGGACGGTGGCACCGTCGTCGAGCAGGCCTACGGCAGCGTGGACCTGGCGTTCCTGACAGCCGATTTCCTCGGCGATAATCTGTTCAATACTGCGCATGACATTTCCTGGCTGCGTGCGGCCTGCAGACGTATTGCGTGCAGGCGTAAAACAAAACGACCGAAATCATAGGCAATGATCCCGGTCGTTAACAGATTGACTTGTCGAAGCGGCTATGTTGCGAATTGCGAGCCCTAGCCGGGCACTAGCCCAGCACTTCGTTGATCTTGGCGATCAGCTCGGCTTCCTTGGGCGGCTTGATGATATAGCCGGCAGCCCCCTGGCGTTGCCCCCAGACCTTGTCGGTCTCCTGATCCTTGGTAGTGACCAGGATCACCGGAATCTGTTCGGTAGCCGGGTCACGGGTGATTTTACGGGTGGCCTGGAAGCCATTCAGTTCCGGCATGACCACATCCATGAGGATCAGGTCAGGCTTTTCCTCGCGGGCTTTTTCGATACCTTCCATACCATTGGTGGCGGTGATGACCTCATGACCTTCGCCCTGAACGATCTTGACCAGATTGGTCAGTTGAGTCGGCGAGTCGTCCACCACAAGAATTTTGGCCATGTTGCTCTCCTCGCGCCGATCTTGCTGTGCGTCGGCGGTACTTTGTTTTTGTCTGTTTTACGTCAGACGCGAATAATACCAGTCACTGCTCAAAAGGTAAGCTGTCGAATTATGGCACTGTGATGCCGTTTTCGGTCAGCGTGTCAGGGTATGGGCGCTGCGCCGACTCCAGAACAGCAATGGCAGTACGATCACGGCAGTGAAGAGGCTCCAGCCTGCCTGGGACCAGAACGCGCCAGCCAGCAACTCTCCCTGCAGGCCTGACAGCGGCGCCAATGCCGCTATCAGCAGACTGCCGAAACCTGTCACCAGCAACCAGTGTACCGCCATCCTGGTGGCCCGCTGACGGCGGCGGAACAGATGCCATAGGAAGGCAACACCCAGCCCCATCATCACCAGCCACAGCAGTATGGAAGGCGCTATCAATAGCGGCCCGGCATCGGCTTCCAGTGCCTGCAGCAGCAGCGGTAGTTTGCCCAGTATTGTCAGTAACAGCCAGGGGCCGAGAATGATCACCCACCACAGGTGGCCATCCAGCCCCTGGGGACCCGCTTGCTGGCGGTAATGGACCGGGTCGAAACGCCAGGTGCGGCGGGCCAGTTCGCCCCAGTTGGCCGGCGCCAGGTGCGGGCCCAGGCCCCGGAAACGGTCACGCTGCTCCTCGATCAGCATCAGCATGGCCGGCACCACCAGCAGGATCAGTACGGTGCCGAACAGCAACCCGAAGACAATGCTCACCGCCATGGGTTTGAGAAACTGGGCCTGCAGGGAGCTTTCGAACAGGATCGGGGTGAGGCCGGCGATGGTGGTGATGGAGGTCAGCAGCACCGCCCGCAGTCGCCGCACACAGGCCTCCACAATGGCCTGGAACCGTTCCATGCCTTCGGCCACCAGTTGCTGGTAGAAACTCACCAGTACGATGGAATCGTTGACGATAATACCGGACAGGCCGAACAGCCCCATGGCCGAGAACATGGAGAACTTGATGCCGAACGGCGCGGTAAGGATATGCCCGATCACTGCGCCGGTGAGGCCGAAGAAGATGGCGGTCATGATGGCCAGGGGCCAGGAGTACGAGCTGAATACCCAGGCCAGCACCACGTAGATCAGCGCCAGGCCGAGCAGGGCGCCGGTGGCCATGTCCTTGAGGTTGTCAGCCTGCTCCTGCAGCTTGCCCTCATAGCCGACGCCGATGCCGTATTTGGCTTTCAGGTCGGGCAGGGTGCTGTCGTTGAGGCTGGCGATGATTTCGTTGGCGTTGCCCTGCTCCGGGTCCAGATCGGCGTAAACGGTGACGGCCAGTTCGCCATTCACCCGGCGCAGCAAATCCACCCCCTTGCGGGCGTCGAAGTTGACCACGTCACGCAGGGCGATGGCTTCGCCCTGGGGGGTGATCACGGGCATGCGCTCCAGGGCGCTGAATTGCCGACGCTCGTTGTCCGGCAGCATCACCCGCACTTCGATTTCCTCGTCTTCCTCGTTGTAGAGCTGGGCCAGGTTGCCGTCGAAGGCAGCACGTAACTGGCTGGCCACCTCATTGAGGGTGAGCCCCAGGGCGCGGCCCCGGGCGGTCAGTTCAAAGGTCAGCTGTTCCTTGCCGTAGGGCAGGTCGTCGTCCACGTTGCTGACTCCGGAGAAATCGTTGAGCCGTTCCTGCAGCGCCAGGGAGGCCTGTTTCAGGGTCGGCGCATCGCTGCCGGTGAGCTTCACCTCGATGGGCTTGCCGGGCGGGCCGGCTTCTGGCTGAGAAATGGTGAGCTGGTCGAGGCCGGCGGGCAGGGTCAGTTTCTCCCGCCAGGCTTCCATCAGTTCGTCGTTGCTGATTTCCCGGTCGGCGCCCACATAGACTTCCACCACCAGGGTGCCGTATTCGTCGCCGTATTTTTCCATGCGCCCGCCGGGATTGGGGAAGCCGGCGGCGGCGCCGTGATGGCTGATCACGGTCTTGACCAGATGGCCGCCCAGTTCCTCATTGGTGTCATTCAGGGCGCTTTCCAGCTGCGCCAGGAAGCGGTCCACCTGGCGCCGGTCGGTGCCGGAGGAAAATTCCACCACAGCCCGCAGCTGGTCGCCATCCACCGGCGGGAAGAAGGTGAACTTGAGCCAGCCGGTGGCGATCAGGCTCAGTGCCAGAATGAACGCGGACACGGCGGAAACGCTGACCAGATGCCGATGGCGGATGGCCCAGGCCACCAATGGCCGGAAACGCTCCTCACGGAGCCGGTTGAAGCCAGCGTCGATACGCTCGCGCACCCCGGAGGCCTTCACCTGAATGCCCCGGAAGCTGTGATGCAGATGGCCGGGCAGCACCAGGAAGCATTCCAGCAGGGAGGCCAGGATCACGCAGATCATCACGAAGGGGATATCGAAGGCGATCTTGCCCATGGCGCCGCTCATCATCCCCAGTGGCAGGAAGGCGGCAATGGTGGTGGTGCTGGAGGCCACTACCGGCCAGAACATCCGTCGAGCGCCGCCCAGAGCCGCGCGCTGGGCGGACTCCCCCTGCTGCAAATGGGTGAGGGTGTCCTCGCCCACCACAATGGCATCGTCGACGATGATCCCCAGGGCCAGAATCAGGCCGAACAGGCTGATCATGTTGATGGTGCCGCCAAACAGCCAGACCAGCCCCAGGGTGGCCATGAACGACACCGGGATGCCCACGGTGACCCACCAGGCTACCCGGGCATTGAGGAAGAAGTAGAGTGTGGCGATGACCAGCAACAGACCGGTGATGCCATTCCACAGCAGGGTGGAAATGCGCTCCTGAACCAGCTTCCAGGCCTCGAAATAGAAGGTCATCTGTACGCCTTCCGGGAGGGTGGTGCGGTAGTCGGCCCCCCAGCTGCGCACCTTGTCGGCCAGCTCCAGCATGTCGCCGTCTTCGCCGCGCATCACCTGCAGTTCGATGGCCGGGTTGCCCTGGTAGGTGAGGGTGGGCTGGTCATCCCGGGGGCGTCGTTCGATGGTGGCCACATCGCCCAGGCTCAGCTGCTGGCCGTCGGCGGTGGTGATCAGGGGGAGATCGGCGAAGGCCCGTTCGTCACGGCGCTGGCCCAGAGCGCGTAATTGCTTGGCGGCGTCATCCCGGCCCACGGTGCCGGCGGGAATGTCCTGGCTGAAACTGCGTACCCGATTGCCGATCTCGCCAAGACTCATGCGCAGATCATGGAGGGCGGCGGCGGGCACCTGGATGGCCATTTCCTCTTCCGGCAGGCCGAGGAATTCCACCTTGCCGGCCCCCAGGGCAAGGATCTCGTCCTCCATGTTACGCACCAGCGGGCGCAGCTCCTCCAGGGAACCGTTTTGCGTGGACACCATGATGGAGGTGACCAGGGAATAGTTGGTGATCTTCTGGATTACCGGGCGCTCCGCGTCCTGGGGCAGGTTGCGGATGGAGTCGATACGCTGACGGACTTCGTCCAGGGCCAGCCCCAGGTCGGTGCCGTCTTCCAGCTCGATAAAGATGGCGGAGGCGCCCTGCTGGGAGCGGGCGATCAGTTTCTTGGTGTTGGGCAGGGTCTTGATGGCCTGCTCCACGGGGATGGTAATGGAGCGCTGCACATCCTCGGGGCTGGCGCCGCGCCAGGGGATGGTGACGGTGATGTAGTCAAAATCGAAATTCGGGAACAGCTGGGTGTTGAGCCGGTTGAGGCCGAGCAGCCCGAGCATCACCATCAGCAGCATGAGCAGATTGGAGGCAACCTTGTGCTGGGTGAAGCTGGCGATCAGACCCCGCGACTCACTCACCCGTGGACTCCTCTGCCGGAGCGATATTGGCGTCGTCGGTATCGGCGTTGCTGCCCGGTACCGGTTGCGGGTCCACTGGCAGGCCGACGATGGCCTGGGGCAGCTGGGTGGTCATGATGCGTTCGCCGCCTTGCAGGTCCGGGACCTGAAGCAGCAGTTGTGACTGCGCCTGCGCCATGGCTTCGCCGACGATGTCCGCCGCCACCCGCTGCAGGCGGTTGGCGTCATCAATGATGTAGAGCCGGTTGAGGCCGTGCAGGGCAGTGGCGGGTACGGCGATCAGGTTCTCCCGGGCCGGCAATGTCAGGGTAATGGTCAGCGGGCGGCCCAGGGCCGCGGCGGGAACGCCGTCGACAAATTCGAACAGCCCATCAATGCCGCCACGGGCATCGCTGGCTTCCCCGGCCAGCCGTTTCAGATTCAGCGCCAGGGTGTGGCCTTCCAGCTCGGTGCTGGCGGCCAGTTCACCCTGATCCAGGCCGTCGCGCACGGCGGCCAGGTAACGTTCGGGAATTTGCGCGCGCACTTCCAGCTCGGCGTCGGCAAACAGACTGATCAAGGGTTCGCCGGGGCGCACCCGCTCCCCGGGTGCCACCGGAATTTGCGTCACCGTGCCATCGAAGGGGGCTTCCACGCGGGTGCGGGTCAGATCCAGTTGGGCCTGCTGAAGTTGGGCTTCGGCACTGGCCAGGCGGGCCTCCATGCGCGCCAGCTCGTTCTCGAAATCGCTGACGCTGAGCTGGCGCTGGCTCAATGACAGTTCGGCTCGCGCCTTGGCCTCTTCCGCCTGATCCAGTTGGGTCTGGGAGACCAGTTGCTTGCCACGCAGGGATTGCAGCCGCTGCAGATTATCCTCGCTAAGCTGCGCCAGCTTCTTTTCCAGCGCCAGATTCTTCTTGTCGCTCTGGTAGCGCAGCCGGGTGGTCTGCAACTGGGCGGCGGCTTCATCGCGGGTGGCCCTGGCCCGGTCCCTGGCCAGGGCCGCCTCGGTGTCGTCCAGCTGGATCAGCAACTGGCCGGCGCTGACCTTGCTGCCGGCCCGCACCGGAATCGTTGCCACGTTGGCGGTGACCACGGCGGTCAGATTGGCGGCACGGGGTGACTGCACTCGTCCGAATAGCTGAATCTGGGGCGAATGGGCGCCGGGGTCGGCCAGTACAAAACGCACCCGGTCGTGGCGCTCACTGACATCGCGGGTGGGCGCCGACGGTTTGAATACGGCCAGCAGCACAATGGCCAGGATCGTCCCCAGGATGACCAGGGCCACGGGCGGAAGCTGTTTCAGGCGGTCTCGCAAGGGAGGGGTCCTTTATTGATAGCCATTCTCATTTGTCGCGTACTGTAGCGATTTCTTGTTGTTGTGCCTATGACTGTTGCCATGCATAGATTCGCAGACTGCAATGTTTTTATACAATCTGCTCAGGCCATTATCTTGCACGTTCGGTCCACAACGCGTAAATCAGAGTCTGCGATTAGTGGAGGCACCGTGACAGAACAACAGGACAAAATTCTTGTCGTCGATGATGACGCCCGTCTGCGCAGTCTGCTGCAGCGTTTTCTCGAAGAGGCAGGCTATGCCGTGAAGGCAGTGGGTGATGCGGAACAGATGGACCGGGCCCTGTCCCGGGAGCTCTATTCGCTGATGGTGCTGGACCTGATGCTGCCCGGTGAGGATGGCTTGTCCATCTGTCGCCGGCTTCGTGAGGCAGAAAACCGGATGCCGATCATCATGCTCACCGCCAAGGGCGATGACGCGGAGCGTATTGAAGGGCTGGATGCCGGAGCCGATGATTACCTGCCCAAGCCGTTCAACCCCCGCGAGCTTGATGCACGCATCCGGGCGGTGCTGCGTCGCCATGTGCGTGAACTGCCGGGGGCGCCGAGCAAGGAAGAAGGCGAGGTGAGCTTCGGCCCGTGGGAGCTGGATCTGGGCAACCGTACTCTGCTCCGCGACGGTGACCCGCAGAATCTGACCACCGGCGAATTCGCCGTGCTCAAGGCGCTGATACAGAATCCGCGCGAGCCGTTGACGCGCGACAAGCTGATGAGCCTGGCCCGCGGCCGCGAATGGTCTGCCATGGAACGTTCCATTGATGTACAGGTGTCGCGCCTGCGCCGCCTGCTGGAAGACGACCCCTCCAAGCCTCGCTATATCCAGACCGTGTGGGGCGTGGGCTATGTGTTTGTGCCTGACTGAAGAACGCCGCACGCTTGACGCTGGACGCCCGACGCTTAAAGTCAGGGAGTCTTTTCTTCGTCTGGCGTCCAGCGTCAGGCCTCTGGCGATTTATCCATGAAACTCTATCCCCGCACTGCCTTTGTCCGTTCCGCCATTGTGGTGGGGCTAGTCATCGGTATCAGCCAGGCGTTGACCCTGTGGTTCTTCGCCCGCAACGCCTACCTGCCCGGTATTCGTGAATACGCTCGCCTGACGGTGCTGCAGGCGGAGCTGGCGTTTTCCTCCTCCGGTGAGGAAGACGCCCGCCTGGCCCAGCGACTGGCCGGCGCCACCGGTATTGAAGTGGCCACCCCGGACAACCTGCATCAGGGGACCGTGCTGTTATCCCAGCCGGTGGTCAGCCGGTTCCGGGAAGAGGTGCAGGAACGCCTGCGCGAACCGGTCACGGTAAGGCTGGAGGACAGTCGCCAGCCGGTGCTGTGGGTCAGTGCGCCTTCTTTTCAGAAGCAGTGGTTGCGGGTGCCGATGGAATTCTTCCGCGACTATGACCGCTACCTGCTGCTCGGCTGGGGGGTGACGGTGCCGTTGCTGGCCATTATCGGTGGTTTGCTGATTGCCAGGGGGCTTAACCTGCCATTGCGCCGTTTGGCCCGGGTGGCCTTGAAAGTGGGTCGAGGTGAAGCGGTGCCGGTGCTGGATACCAGTATCGGCCCCGAGGAGATTCAGGCGGTGAACGCGGCCTTCAACCGCATGACCAGCGACCTGCAACAGGCCCAGCGGGATCGCGCCCTGTTACTGGCGGGGGTATCCCATGACTTGCGTACGCCGCTGACGCGGTTGCGTCTGTCGGCGGAATTCATGCAGGACGAAGAACTGGCCCACGGCATTATCGAAGACATCGAGGACATGGATGCCATTCTTGATCAGTTCATTTCCTTTATTCGCGACGGCGCCGATGAACAGCCGGATCTGGAAAACCTCAACGACCTGATACAGGAAGTGGCCGGAAAATACCCTGCGGAAAAAATCCGTTTTGAGCTGCAGGATCTGCCGCGCCTGATGCTCAAGCGGCTCACCGTGAAACGCATGCTCGCCAACCTGATCGGTAATGCGCTCAAGTACGGTGCGCCGCCGGTGGAGGTGCGCACCGCGGTCACCGACAACGTGGTGCGGCTGACAGTGCGGGATCATGGCAAGGGCGTTCGCGAAGAGGATATTCCCCTGTTGTTGCAGCCATTTTCGCGCGGTGAGAAAGCCCGCACCCTCAGTGGTAGTGGCCTGGGGCTTGCTATCGTCAAGCGCATCGCGGATATGCACCACGGCGAGATTCGCCTGGCGAACCATGAGCATGGCGGCCTGCTGGTAGAAGTCCAATTCCCGGTTACCGGAAAGTTTGTACAGCCGGAATCACTCTCCGCCGGCGTACGTTGAGGGTTTAGTCAGAGACACCTTAAGGAACCTTCTGATAACAAAAAACCACATTTTCGGGTCGGGAATGTGCGCTGGCGCAAAGTCTGTTTTTGCTCAGCAGCGCATTCTATTGAACACATCACCGGTAGTACTGCTAAAACAAAAAACGGCAGAAATAATGAAAAAGATACGCTTTCGGGAAACAACAATGCTGCCCCGAAAATCTTGCCAAATGGACTTGGGAGAGCCCACCATGATTTATCCCCCGCACCAGCATGATGTTCATGCGCTGACCGTGTTTTCTTCTACCTGATCGCTGATTCCTGACCGGGAAAACCCGTGTTATGAATGCCGATAGCCTGTCGCTGCAGTAGCAGAAACAGGTCGTTGGGCCGCACCGTTGTGCGGCCTTTTTTTCGTTTCGCAATAACGACAGGTGCCCTATGACAATCCGCTGTCAGAACGATACCCTTGATGTGCGAAAAAAATTAACCAAGGAGAGACCATGAAAAAAACATTGCTGTTGCCTTTGCTGGTTATTGCCGCCCCTGGTTTTGCGTCGGATGTGTATCAACAGGATGGTTATTTCGGCGTGCAGTACAACATGTTGAATCAGGAAACAGGGGGAGATGATCTTGAACCATCTGCTCTGCAGACTCGTTTCGGTATGCAGTTCAATCCCTTTGTGGCACTGGAAGGTCGACTCGGCTATGGCTTCGATGATGACGATATCAGTGATGGCGCAGCCACGATATCGCTGGATCCTGAATGGCTGGTGGGTGCCTATCTGAAGGTGGGTCTGGACCGGAGTCTGCCGGTGGCGCCTTATATTTTGTTGGGTCATTCCACTGCCACTGCAGAAGTCACCACGGAAGTCAGCACTTTCTTCGGGACGGCGCGTGACACCGAAGAGCGTACTGCCAGTGATCCCTCCTACGGTGCCGGGGTGGAAGTCAATCTCAGTGAGGAGACGGCTCTTACCGCCGAATGGGTGCAGCTTGACGATGATGATGACTTCGATCTGACCACCATCAACATCGGTTTCCTGCAGCGCTTCTAATCCCCGCCGGGTGAGGCAGGCGCAGCCTTCGGGCTGCGCTTTTCCAGCGCCCGCCCGGACAGAAAGATCAGCAACCCGCCAATAGCCAGTGCCGCGCCCACCAGGCCGGTGCTGGACCAGGCCAGGCCCTGTTTGACGGTGATGCCAGCCAGCCAGGCACCTAAGGCATTGGCCAGGTTGAAGGCCGCATGGTTCATGGAGGCGGCCATGGTCTGGGCGTCTTCAGCCACATCCATCAGACGGGTCTGCAGGGCCGGCCCCAGTGCCATGCTGGTGCCCACCAGCCCCACGAAAAGGATGCCTGCCACGGTCCAGTTCGCCGCAAAAAAGAAGCCTGCCTGAATCAGGGCGCACCAGATCAGAATCAACGGAATAGCCCGCAGCAGATTGCCGTCGGCAGCACGGGCACCGGCAAAGTTGCCGATGATGGTGCCGATGCCGAACACCATCAGCACCAGCGGCCCCCAGCGTTCCGCCATGCCGGCCTGCTCGGTGAGAGTGGGCATGACATAACTGAATACGGCAAACATGCCGCCGAAACCGATACTGGCCACGCCCAGGGTGAACAGCACCCGCTGTTTGACCAGGGCAGACAGTTCGCGGCGGGGGCTGGCGTTCGGGTCCGGGGCTTGTGCTGGCACCCACAGGCGTATCAGCAGGGCGGTGCACAGGGCGATCACGCCGACGCCGATAAAGGCCACCTCCCAGCCAAACAGGTTGCCGGCCCAGGTGGCCAGCGGCGCGCCCACCACGATGGCAATGGTCAGCCCGCTCATCACCCGGGCCACCGCCCGGGCACGCATGTGATAGGGCACCGCGGAGGCTGCCACCAGGGCGGCCACGCCGAAGTAGGCACCATGGGGCAGCCCGGCCAGAAAGCGCAGACCCACGAAGGTCCAGAAGTCCGTGGCCAGAGCGCTGGCCATGTTGCCCACCGCAAACACCAGCATCAGGATAATCAGCAGGCCTCGCCGTGGCACCCGGGCGGCCAGGGCGGAAATCAGCGGCGCGCCCACTACCACCCCCAGAGCATAGCTGCTGATGGCATAGCCCACATCCGGCACCGGCACCTGCAGGTCGGTGGCCACCCGTTGCATCAGTCCCATGATGACGAACTCGCCGCTGCCGATACCGAAACCACCCAGAGCGAGGGCCAGGGAAAGACGAAGCAGACGAGCGGAGTCGGTGGACATAGGGGCTCCTGCGCATGGGGTGCGCTAGCGGTGACGGGGGGGAATGGGATTGCCGGAATTGAATAGAGTTCATTCTAGCATGGAAGGAAATGCAATAGAGTGCCAGATGAGGGTGCCGGGCCTGTTCGGTGGTGCCCAGCAAGCAAACAAGGAGGGGGCATGAAAGTGAAGCGCATCATGGCCAACCTGGCCACCCCGGATCCGGAAAAGGCCGAGGCCTTTTATGGTGACATCCTGGGGCTGGAACGGATCATGGACCACGGCTGGTTTCGTACTTATGGGTCAGCGGAAACCATGAGAGTGCAGGTGAGTGTCGGGTCGGAAGGTGGCTCAGGGACGGCGGTACCGGACCTGTCCATTGAGGTAGATGACCTGGATGCGGCGCTGGAACGAATCCACCAGGCCGGTGTGGCCGTGGAATATGGTCCGGTGAGTGAGCCCTGGGGAGTGCGACGATTCTACGTGCGCGACCCCTTTGGTCGGCTGCTGAATATTCTCCAGCATCTATGATGCGTGGCACTTCCTGCCGTCGTTGTGGCGACGGCAGGAAGGCGATGCACTCAGAGTGCGCTGGCGGGTACCAGCGGAATATTCACCCGCGACGGCATGGCCGGGGTGCTGTAGACGGTCATGGCGCCGAGCAGGCTGGTGAGCAGATCCGGGATCGGGCTCAGGCCGTGTGGCAGATCACTGCTGCCGACGCTGATGCGCAGCTTTTCCCCGGCCTTGATCCGGGCGCTGGTGGGGAACACTTCCACATCGGCCCGGAACGGTTGCAGTGGCGTGATGGTTCGCTGGGAGGCTTCCGTAAAGGGGTGCCAGGGCTGAATCAATTTGCCATTCATGAAGCGGGATTTGCTGGCATCGAAGGCGCTCATGGAGGCCATCTGAATGCCATGGGTGAGTGGTCTGGCAATGCCGTTTTCGCCTACCACGCTGATTCTGACGGTGACGTTGGTATCCAGGGCGGTGGTGGAGGCCCAGATCTGCCCGGTGATCGGCCCGTTGATAACCATGTCTTCTTCCAGCGGCTCGCTGGTGTATACCGCTTCCAGCAAATTCACCACGTTGTCCTGTGCGCTGCAGGGCGGCAGGATCATGCCCAGCACGCCGGCGGTCCACTGGCTGGCACTGGCGGAGCACAGCCCGTTAACCGGGGTCTGCAGCAGGCTGGTCTGCGTGTTGGTGACGGGGGCGCTCGGTGAAATGCTGCCGAACAGCGGGGCGCCGGGCTGGCCGTGGAGGAAAAAGGTGTCTGCTTTTGCTTCCGGGTGTGGCCAGTCGGCGGCAGTGACGTAGCGTTCCTCGCCGGTGTAGTACTGGGTGACAGGCGGGTAATCGCCGGCGCCGGTGTCCATGCCTTTCAGGTACTGATCAAACCAGGCGAGACGAATAGTCGACAGCGACGGCACCCCGTCGGCGGGCAGTCCGGCGCCGGAAGATCCGTCCAGATGTTCCCAGGGGCCAATCAGCAGCTTGGCGGTGGTGTGATCTTTCAGGCCCTCGTAGATCAAGGGCTCGCCGCGCTGAAAAATATCGTTGAGACCGCCCACCACAAAGGTCGGCGCGGTGATCTTGTCGATCTGCTCCAGCGGTGAGCGGATACGCCAGAATTCGGTGTCGTATTTGTTTTCATCGCCGATCAGGGCGCCAGCCACTACCGGCACCTGGAATTCTGTCAGGGCGCCCTGCAGGTGTTGCAGTGTGGTGTTGAGGTAATACCCCGGTTCATTGTTATCCAGCCCGACTGGGGTAGGAATGATGCCCAGCCCGGTAACCAGAGTGACCCACAGGGGGATGAAGCCGGCATTGATCTGGCCACCGGTAAAAACGATATCCCGGTAGGCATCCCCCATGGGGACAATGGCAAAAATGGCTTTCACTGCCGGGTCTTCCCGGGCACCGGCGAGCAGGCCGGTAATGCCCATATAGGAAGCGCCGTTCATCCCGATGCTGCCGTTGCTCCACGGCTGCGTCTTGATGTAATCGAGCAGTTCACCCATGTCATCCTGATCAATCTGGCTGAACGCCTGCCAGCTGCCTTCCGCGGCACCGGTGCCGCGCAGGTCGACGATGATGTAGGCGTAGCCGCGCTTTACCAGGGCCGGGTCGGCAGCGCCGATGGCGCCGAGCGCCTGGTTGTAGCCGGTGAAGGTGGCAATCACCGGAAACTGACCGTCGATGGCATTGCCGTTTTCATCCGCCGGCAGGGTCACGGTGGCGGACAGGCGAATGCCGTCGCGCATGGTAATCAGCTGTTGGGGCAGGTCGACGGTGTTCGGGTATTGCTCGTCGCGTTGATAGGGTTCACCCCAGCTCAGGTTCAGCGGAGTTGTGCCTTCCGCAGACCCACCGTCGTCCCCGGTGTTGCCATTGGTATCGTTACCGGCGTTGGCTTCCGGGGAGTCGCTGTTGTTGGGTACGGTGGCCGCACTGCCTCCGCCACCACCACAGCCGCTCAAGGGCAGTGCTATGCAAAGCAGGAAGGCCAGGAGCCATGGCCCGGGCCGCAGAAAGGATGAAGGCATGGTGCTATCCCCGAATTGTTATACATGTTTTAGCCTATGAGGATAGAAGCGGGATCGGGACGGGTCTGTTGGTACACTGGTACAAGAAAGTGAATGAGCCGGCGGGTTTTGTGTCGGACTGTAAGGCCCCGGCAGGCGCCGGGGCGGTGGATCAGAGAGAGGGTTTGACGCGCAGCAGGGCGCCATTGCTGCTGTCGGTGAGCAGGTACAGATAGCCATCCGGGCCCTGGCGAACATCACGGATGCGATCGCCCCTGTCTTCCAGCAGGCGAACTTCAGACAGCGGTTTGCGGCCATCAAAGGCCACCTTGTTCAGATGGGTCAGCTTCAGGGCACCGTGGACGGTGTCGCCCTGCCAGTCCGGGTAGCGATCGCTGGTCACGAAGGCCATGCCGGAGGGGGCGATGGACGGGGTCCAGTGGAGCAGCGGCTGGGCCAGGCCTTCCTGCTTGGTGTCGCCAATACCGGGACCATAATATTCCCGGCCATAGGTGATCTCTGGCCAGCCGTAGTTGGTACCCGCTGTAACCGCATTGATTTCGTCCCCGCCGCGGGGGCCGTGCTCATTGAGCCAGGGTTTGCCTGTGTCGGGATGCAAGGCCAGCCCTTGCGGGTTGCGGTGGCCCCAGCTCCAGATGGCCGCTGCCTTGCCAGACTGACCGTCCAGCGGATTGTCCTTGGGAATGCGGCCATCGTCGTGCAGACGCAGCACGCTACCGGCCGGGTCTGCGGTGTTCTGGGCGCGCTCGCGCTCACCGCGGTCGCCCACGGTGACAAACAGATAGCCGTCGTTATCAAACAGGATGCGCCCGCCGAAGTGTTTGGCGGTGTTGGTGCAGGCTTTTTCCGCCACGTAGATATCGCGGAAGTCGCTCAGGGCGCCATCCCGGTAAGTGCCGTAGCCCACCGCCGTGGTGCCACCATCGTCACCACAGGGTTTGGCATAGCTCAGGTAAAGGCGCCGGTTGTCGGCAAAATCCGGGTGCGGCATTACATCGAACAGCCCGCCCTGGCCCCTGGCCACCACCTCCGGCACGCCGCTGACCGGGTCCTCCTGCAGGCTGCCATCCACCAGCCGGCGCAGGGTGCCGCGGCGCTCTGTGATCAACCATTCGTCATCGGGCAGAAACGCCAGGGACCAGGGATGGTGCAGGCCATCGGTGAGAGTTTTGGCCGCAACGCTGTCATTGCTTTGCGGGGTCAGGGTGGCGGCGTTGTCGGCACAGGCACACAGGCTCAGGGCGGTGAGTGTGACGGTGATCAGTGATCGCATGACGGACTCCCATGTTCAGACAGGGTTGAGCATGCCATGCCCGGCGTGAAGGGTTAATGGCTGTCAGCCCGGTGCTTGGTCGGCCGGCTGCAAAATGCCGATACGAGTAAGCACTTCCTCCCCCGGGAAACCATCGGCTACCAGATCGTTGGCCTGCTGATAGCGGGCGATGGCCTTGCGGGTGCCCGGGCCCATCAGGCCATCTTCCTCGCCAGCGTCAAAGCCCTTTTCATTGAGGATCTGCTGCAGACGGGTGACCTGTTCGCGGTTGAGGCGTGGTGCCTGTGGCGGCGTTTTGGACAGGGGGCCGGCGCCGGCAATGCGGTCTGCCAAGCGGCCCACGGTAATGGCGTAGGACTCGGAGCGGTTCCAGCCCATGATCACCCGGAAATTGTGATAGGCCAGAAAGGCCGGGCCCTGATGGCCGGACGGCACGATCACGGCTGCCTCCATGTCCGCGGAGGGCAGGGGTTGGCCATTGGGCAATGTCAGCCCCAGTTCGGCCCAGTCGGCGAGAGCGCGTTTGTTGCCAAAACCAGTAAGCTGGTAGTCGAAATTCTTGGGCAGGCTGATTTCCCGGCCCCAACGTGCTTCCCGTTCCCAGCCTAGTGCCTGCAGGAAATGCGCGCCGGACGCCAGGGCGTCTTCGCTGCTGCCCCACAGGTCGCGGCGACCGTCGCCGTTGTGATCCTGGGCGTGTTTGAGAAACACGGCTGGCATGAACTGGGTCTGCCCCATGGCCCCGGCCCAGGAGCCTTTCATCTGTGACGCCTTCACATCACCGGCCTGCAGAATGCGCAGGGCATTGAACAGTTCACCCTGAAAATAATCACCGCGCCGGCCTTCGCAGGTCAGCGTGGCCAGGGCGTCGAGGGTAGGGATGTTGCCCAGGTAACCACCATAGTTGGTTTCCAGTCCCCAGAAGGCCACCAGGTAATGGCCGGGGATACCGTATTCCCGGGTCAGGGTGTCGAGCAATTGACGATGGCTGCGGTATTTTTCGCGACCCTTTTCAATCCGTTGCTCGCTGACCCGACGGTTGAAGTAATCGGCGAAACTACTGGTGAACTCCGGCTGGCTACGGTCCAGTTCCACCACTTTTTCATTCAGTTTCACATCATCCAGATGCTGGCTGATCACCTGGGCAGGCAAGCCGGCTTCCAGTCCCGCCTGGCGCAGTTTGCTGATACACATGGCAAAACTTTCCTGATCCAGAGCCAGGGCGGGGTGGCTGAAACACAGGAACAGGGCAATCAATAAAAAGCGGGTGGCCATGGGGACTCCGAAACCGTGGCGGGGGCATCAATGTCAGGCAGTTTACGACGGCCCCGCCAGGGTTTCATCGGGAGAATTGCAAAATTGCCGGATCGTTCAGGGTGTTTCCTGCGGCGCTCCCCAGTGAATGGTGACGGTTTGTTTGCCCCACTCTCGAGCCTCGGCCCGGTCCGCCATCAAGATGTCGATTTTGTCGGTCCAGCGCTTGTTCATCTTGTCGAGCACCACATAGGTGCCCATGCCTTCTACTTCCACTTCCGTGCGATGGGTGAGTCCTTTGGGAATGAGATCGCGGGACACGGCGATGGCTTTCATGCCGGGCTCCAGTTGATCGCCCCAGGCGGCGAGGCCCACATTGCCTTTCTTGGTTTCCGCTTCGGACAGGGTGTACGCCGTGGCGGTGACTTCCTGGCTGATGGTGTTGTCACTGTCGCTACAGGCGGACAGGAACAGGGCCAGCAGAGAGAGACTGATTACGGAAAACGGTGCTTTTAATGTCATGGGATCCCCTTCGTAGAATGACACCTTACCGTGTCAATCCGGTCGTGAAGGGGACATGAACGTTGCTAGGCCGGCGTTTCGTGAAATTCCCGACGGACTCGCACGGCGGTGGAGCGGGCACGGATAACGCGCCCCCTGGCTTCACTGTGGGCGCGGCTGAAAGCGGCCCCGAGCAGCAGGATCATGGAAGAGTAGTACACCCACATCAGCAGAATCACCAGCGAGCCGGCAGCACCATAGGTGGAAGCGGTGGCCGTATGCGACAGGTAAAAGCCGATCAGGGCGCGGCCAATGGCAAACAGGATGGCGGTGATCAGGGCGGCGGGGGCCACGTCCTTCCAGCTCAGTACCACGTCGGGAAGCAGGCGGAAGATCATGCCGAACAGCAGGGCGATGACAATGATGGAGACCAGCACTTCCAGTGCCAGGGCCACACTGGCATGGAAGGGGATCCAGTTTTCCGCGTAGACCAGCAGGGTCTGTACGGCCACATTCAGCAGCAGGGAGACCAATAGCACAAAGCCCAGCGATACCACCACGGTCAGCGACAACAGGCGACTTTTGATGAGTGCGATCACCGTATTGCGTGAGGGGCGTGGTACCACTTCCCAGATGGCATTCATGGAGCGCTGCATTTGGGCGAATACAGTGGTCGCACCGATGATCATCACCGTCAGGCTGAGTATGCCGGCGAGAATCCCTTGACTGGGGGCGCGGGTATTCATGATGGCATTGCGGATTTCTTCGGTGGCGGCGGGCCCCACCGTGGCTTCCAGCTGGCCGAGAATTTCCGCCATGGCGGCTTCGCTGCTCATCACCAGCGAGATCACCTTTACGGCGAGGATGATGACAGGGGCAATGGAGAAAAGCGTAAAGAACGCCAACGACCCGGCATAACTGGCGGCATTACCTTCCAGCCACAGGCGTATTGTGTTTTTGAGAATGCCGAACCAATAGAGAAAGGTATCTTTCATCGTTGCCACCGTCGTCCATGGGGTAGCAGGGAGTGTATCGGTTGCGGTGGTCGCTAACTACCGGTTGTCTCTACATGGTAGCTGTAGGAGCGCCTCGAGAGGCGCTCCTACAGGGGCTACGTAGTGTTGTCTTAATGCAGCTTCAATCTCGGCCGCACCAGCTTGTTGAAGCGGCCGGCGATCAGCAGCATGATCGTGCGGGGCCAACCGTACAGGGCGGCCTGATGCATGCGGTACAGGCTGATGTACATCATCCGCGCCAGCCAGCCTTCCACGAAGAAGTTGCCGCCTTTCAGGTTGCCCATCAGCATGCCCACCGAGCTGTAGTTGGACAGTGAGACCAGCGAGCCGTGGTCCTTGTACTGGAACGGCCGTGGTTCACGTTTCATGATCAGCTGCTGCAGGCTGCGGGCGGTGTGCTGGGCCATCTGCTGGGCAGACTGGGCCCGTGGCGGGATGGGCCGCTCTTCGCCTTCCGGGATCAGGAAGGCCGCATCGCCGATGATGAAGATGTTCTTGTGGCCCTTGGCCTGCAGGGTCGGTTCCACTTCCACCTGATTGATGCGATTGGTGGTCAGGCCGTCGATCTGGCCCAGCCAGTCCGGGCACTTCACTCCGGCGGCCCACACCAGCAGATCGGCCTTGATGGGATCGCCTTCCTTGGGTACCAGAGCCTCGGGGGTGGCTTCGGCGACCATGACACCGGTGCGCACTTTCACACCCAAATCTTCCAGCCGCTTGGTGGCGGTGGCGGAAACCCGCTCGCTCAGTACCGGCAGAATACGCGGTGCGGCTTCAATCACGTCCACCTGCAGGTGGTTGCGGTCCAGCTTGTCGTGGCCGTAGAAATTGAGCATGGACACGGCATGATGGAGTTCCGCCGCCAGCTCCACGCCGGTGGCGCCGCCGCCGACAATGGCCACGGACACCGGCTTGCCTTCGTAGTTGGCGTGCAGACAGGCATTCAGAAAGCGCTCGCGAAAGCGTTCCGCCTGGGCGCGGCTGTCCATGAACAGGCAGTTTTCGCGGACGCCGGGGGTGCCGAAGTCGTTGCTCTGGCTGCCGGTGGCCAGCACCAGGTAATCGTAGTGAAGTTGCCGCTCCGGCAGCACTTCCGAGCCGTGGTTGTCATGGAGCGGAGCAAGAGTCAGGGTCTGCGCCGCCACGTTCACCTGGGTCATGGTGCCCGGTTCGAAGCGGTAATGGTTTAGCTGGGCGTGGGCGCGATAGTCCACCGCATCCAGATCGGCGTCGATGGCACCGGTGGCCACTTCGTGAAAGCGCGGTTTCCACACATGGATGCTGGAGGAATCCACCAGGGTTACGTCCGCGTGGCCGTATTTGCCAAGCTTGCGACCCAGGCGGGTGACCAGTGGCAGACCGCCGGCACCACCGCCGACGACAACAATTCTGGGTTTGCTCATTGGGGCTCCTGTTGGGCTAACCCGCATGGGGTGCCAGTCAATCATATCCACCTTGGCGGTGAACAGGTCCGGGTTAATGAGGCAGAGCCCTTGTGGGGCAGGGAGCGATGACGGTTGCCGCCACTCCGGAGGTGCAGTCTAGCGTGTGCGGTAAACAAGTCCAGACCAGGTGTTTCCTTTTGCCTTCCCGGGTGGGCGGGTCTGCCCGCCGGGCGGCAATGAAAAAGCCCGCCGGTGGCGGGCTTTTTCAGTGATCCTTGCGGATCAGGCCTTGGGGCCGGCGGCGCGGATATCTTCGGATACGTCCGCATATTTCTCGGCAAAGTTCTTTTCGAACTGCTCTGCCAGATCGCGGGCACGGGCTTCGTAGTTTTCCGGGTTGGCCCAGGTGTTCTTGGGCTGCAGCAGCTGGCTGTCCACACCGGGAACGGCTTTCGGTACGTCCAGGTTGATGATATCCAGGTGCTCGGTTTCCGCGTTGTCCAGATCGCCGGAGAGGATCGCGTTCACCACGCCACGGGTAGTGGGGATGCTGAAACGCTCGCCTTCGCCGAAGGGGCCACCGGTCCAGCCGGTGTTCACCAGGAACACGGTGGAGCCGAAGTCTTCCATCCGCTTGATCAGCAGCTCGGCATATTCGCCAGCGCGACGGGGGAAGAAGGGGGCGCCGAAGCAGGTGGAGAAGGTGCTCTTGATGCCACCACCGGAACCCATTTCGGTGGAGCCGACCAGCGCGGTGTAGCCGCTCAGGAAGTGGTAGGCCGCCGCTTCCTTGGACAACTTGGAGACTGGCGGAAGAACGCCGGTCAGATCGCAGGTCAGGAAGATGATGTGCTTGGGCTCGCCGGCACGGTTGGCTTCGACTTTCTTGTCGATGTTTTCCAGCGGGTAGGCGGCGCGGGTGTTCTGGGTCAGGGAGACGTCGTTGTAGTCGGCGCTGCGGCTTTCGTCATTGATGATGACGTTTTCCAGTACCGCGCCGAACTTGATGGCATCCCAGATTACCGGCTCGTTCTTCTGGCTCAGGTCGATGCACTTGGCGTAGCAGCCGCCTTCGATGTTGAACACCACATCCTTGCCCCAGCCGTGCTCGTCGTCACCGATCAGGTAACGGTTCGGGTCGGCGGACAGGGTGGTTTTACCGGTGCCGGACAGGCCGAAGAACAGGGCCACGTCGCCATCTTCGCCCACGTTGGCGGAGCAGTGCATGGGCAGCACGTCTTTTTCCGGCAGCAGGAAGTTCTGCACGGAGAACATGGCTTTCTTCATTTCACCGGCGTAACGCATGCCGGCGATCAGCACTTTGCGCTGGGCAAAGTTGAGAATCACGCAGCCATCGGAATTGGTGCCGTCACGCTCCGGCTCGCACTGGAAGTGCGGGGCGTGCAGGATTTGCCATTCTTCCTTGCTGCGCGGATTGTACTTTTCCGGGCGGATGAACATGGTGTTGGCGAACAGGTTGTGCCACGCGGTCTGCGCGGTCACTTTCACGGCCAGGTAATGGTCCGCATCGGCACCTACGTGCAAGTGGGACACAAAGGCATCAGCGTCGGCAACGGCCACGCTGACACGATCCCACAGGGCATCGAACTTGTCGGCGGGGAAGGCACGGTTGATAGCGCCCCAGTGGATGTGCTCGCTGGTGCTGGGCTCTTCGACGATGTAGCGGTCCATGGGGGAGCGGCCGGTGCGATGACCGGTTTCCACTACCAGGGCGCCGGTGTCGGACAGGCGGCCTTCGTTGCGCTGAACAGCCAGCTCTACCAGCTGGGCCGGGCTGAGGTCGTTATAAACAATCGGGTCGGTCATGGTCATTCCTGGGCTTGTGGCCGTGCCGTTTCAGCGTGTATGGGCGCCGAAACTCTGGTTCGCATTGCGGATAACAGTGCCGGTCTCGTGCCCGTTACTGCCACCGGGCAAGACCAAAGGGGACCGGGGGACAAAACCTCCAGTCAGCACAGGCGCGCGATTATGCCAGAAAAGGAAATCAGTGGCGATTCCCCCTTGGACCGGGCGGTCACGGCGCGACAGTCAGTGAACAGTTAATAGTTAACAGTGAATAGTTGCGCGATCCGGCCCGGGGTTGCCTGAAACGCAAGAGGCCGCGCCCAGGCTATGGGCGCGGCCTCTTGCGTTTCAGGACCCAAAGAACCTGTTCCGCGCCGCTGTTCACTATTAACTATTAACTGTTAACTGTTAACTGTTAATTGAATTAATCATCGCCGCCAGATCCACCGCATCAAAACGTTCCCGGCTGCGGCAGAAGTCGCAGGTCAGGGTGACTTCGCCGTCTTCGTCGAGCAGGGTCTGCAATTCGTTGCTTCCCAGGGAGATCAGGGCATTGCGATTGCGGTCCCGGGAGCAGGTGCAGCCGAACTGCAGGGCCTGGGCGTCGGGAAGCTGTGGTGGGGTGTCGTGGAACAGCCGGTGGAGGATGGTCTGATCGTCCAGGTTGAGTAACTCCTCCATTTTCAGGGTGCCGGCCAGGGCTTCCAGGTGCTCCCACATCTGCGTGTTGGCATCGCTGCTGGTCAGTTGGTTGGGCAGTCGTTGCAGTAGCAGGCCGGCGGCCCGGTTGTTGCCGCTTGCCAGCCACAGGCGGGTGGGGAGTTGTTCGGACTGGTGGAAGTAGGCTTCCAGGCATTGGGCCAGGGAGTCGCCGGCCAGGGGCACGATGCCCTGATACTGGCGGCCCTGCTCCGGGATGATGGTGATGACCATGTTGCCGTCGCCAATCAGGGTCTGGATGTCGCCATGGCTCCAGTCCTGGCCGTCGCTGTGGCGGGCCATGGCGCGCAACTCGCCCTCGTTGGTGCACTCGGCCAGCAGCAGGGATACCGGGCCCTTACCCTGGGCCTGCAATGCCAGGCGGCCCTTGAATTTCAGGGTGCTGGCCAGCAGTGCCACGGCGGCCACCGCCTCGCCGATAAGCCCCTGTACTGCCAGCGGGTAGTTATGCCCTTCAATAATACGGGTGACGCTGCTTTCCACCTGCACCAGTTCGCCGCGGATATCGGAGTCGGGGAACAGAAAGCGTTGTTTGTGATCTTGCATGGTTGTGTCCTGAGGGCTGTTGCTGTCTTGGCGATGCCTTTATGGGGGCGCGATAGCGGTTATTCCAGGTTGTCTCTCTTGAAGCGCTGGATATCCCGGCGCTCCTTCTTGCTGGGCTTGTGGTCCGGTGCGGCGGCAGCGGCCCGGGCCAGCTTGCGTTGTTCGCTGCTCTGTTCCCGGCGGCTACGGCTTTGTTCGGTTTCCTGGTAGAGGGTCTGGGCCACGCTGGCGGGGCCGCGCTTGCTGCTTAGTCCTTCTACTATTACCTCGAAATGTTCCGTGCCCTTGGTGATGGTAATGGTCTGCCCGGGCTGCACATTCTTGCTGGGTTTGGCCTTGCTACCATCAATCTGCACCTTGCCGCCTTCGATGGCGGCCTTGGCCAGGCTGCGGGTCTTGAAGAAACGCGTCGCCCACAGCCAGGAGTCGATACGAACGGTCTCGCTCATGGCATCTTTCTCATGGCAGTACCCGCAGAAAATCGTCGATGGCCGGGAAAGGATCCGTATGGTCCCGCTTTGGCAGGCCGGAATCCGGGTGCAGGATACTGACCGGCTGGCCGATGCCGTAAAGCTGAGCGCTGTGAAGTACTGGCAGGGAGTCATCCACCAGCAGAGCGCGGGCCGGGTCGAAGGGCAGGTGACGTTGCAGGTGCTGCCAGAAGGACTGGGCTTCCTTGGCGTGGCCATAATCGTGGCTGGAGACGATTTCATCGAAATAGCGGTCGATGCCGGTACGCTCCACCTTTAAGTCCAGGGCGTCGCGATGAGCGTTGGTGACCATGATGACCTGCTTGTCGGATTCCTTCAGTGCTTGCAGGAAGGTGTCCGCGCCGGGCCGTATGGCAATGCGGTCGCCGGCTTCCCGCTTCAGGCGGGCGATTTCCAGGCCGAGTTCCGCGGTCCAGAAATCCAGGCAGTACCAGTTCAGGGTGCCCAGGTGGCTGGTTATCCAGTCGTGGATAATGCGGTCGGCCTCGGCCCGGTCCAGCCCCTGCTGGCGGGCGTAGCACTCGGGGACATGTTTCTGCCAGAACCAGTTATCGAACGCCAGGTCGAGCAGGGTGCCGTCCATGTCCAGGAGCACGGTGTCGACGGATTGCCAGTCAATCATGAATTTCCTGCGTATTCGGGTTAGTCTTCGGCCTTAAATGGTTGCCGCGAGATCTGACGCTAATTATGGATGAGAAACCGGAGATTCTCGACACCCGACTGGTTGCAAAAAGCCGCCTGTTCGGAATTGAAGAGCTGCACCTGCGTTTTCGCAACGGGGTGGAGCGCACCTATGAGCGCCTGCGCACCCCGCCCATCGCGGCGGTAATGATGGTGCCGCTGCTGGATGACGACACCGTGGTAATGATCCGCGAGTATGGCGCTGGCACGGAAAGCTACGAGCTGACCTTGCCCAAGGGTGCCTACGAACACGGCGAGGACTGGCGCGATGCGGCGAACCGGGAGTTAAAGGAAGAAGCCGGTTATGGTGCACGCCGTCTGACTTTGATGAAGGACATGACCTTGTCGCCGGGTTATATGGGGCACCGCATCAAGGTGGTGTTGGCTGAAGACCTGTACGAGGAGTCCCTGCCCGGGGATGAACCGGAAGAACTGGAAGTGCTCACCTGGAAATTGTCCGACCTGGATCGCTTGATCGAGCGGGACGACGTGACTGAAGCCCGGGTGATCGCGGCGCTGCTGATGGCCAAGCGGCTGCTGGAACAACGGGGCTGACCCCGGAGCGCCATTACACATCTGCTGTAGGAGCTTGCCTGCAAGCGAAAGAGTGACGAGGTACTAGTAACGAGTTGCGAAAGGCAAAACCGGTTTTCGACACTTGTATCTCGCATGATCGCCAGCAAGCCGGCTCCTACAGGAGCTAATTTTGAACGATAGGAAATCTGAAATGACCGACTTTAATACCCTGCTGGAACCGCTCGCCGAGATTGCCCGTGAGGCAGGTCAGGCCATCCTCACCGTTTATGAGCGTGATGACCTGGGGGTGGAAACCAAGGACGACAAGTCGCCGATTACCGAAGCGGATATGGCCGCGCACAAGATTATCGAAGCGCGGCTGCAGGCGCTGACGCCGGAGATCCCGGTGTTTTCCGAAGAATCCGGTGGCATTGCCTACGCGGACCGCAAGGACTGGCCCCGTTTCTGGCTGGTCGACCCGCTGGATGGCACCAAGGAATTTATCAAGCGCAACGGCGAGTTCACCGTGAACATTGCCCTGGTGGAAGGGGATACCCCGGTGCTGGGCGTGGTGCATGTGCCGGTAACGGCAGTGACCTACCTGGGTGGCCGTGGTGTGGGTGCCTATAAAGAGGAAGGCGGTGAGCGCAAACCAATCCAGTGCCGTGCCCGTACCACGCCGGTGGTGATGGTGGCCAGCCGCAGCCATGGTGGCGAAGCGGTGGAAAAGCTGGAAACCTTTATCCGCGAGGAAGTGGGTGAGGTGGAGCGGGCCTCCATGGGGTCGTCCCTGAAATTGTGTCTGGTGGCCGAAGGCAGCGCAGACATTTATCCGCGTCTGGCGCCCACCAGCGAATGGGATACCGCTGCCGCCCACGCGGTGGTAGCCGCCGCCGGCGGCGTGGTGGTGAACACCGCTTTTGAACCGCTGCAGTACAACAAGGAAGACATTCTCAACCCTCATTTCCTGGTGTTGGGTCAGAGCATTGAAGAGTGGCGCTTTATCGCCCCGGCGATTTCCGGTTAAGGCGTATTCACCACAGAGGGCGCGGAGTTCGCAGAGAAAACAGACCGGTAATGGGTGCTAGCTCAGTGTTCTCCGTGCCCTCTGTGGAAAAAACAACCAAGGAGTCATCCATGAGCACAATGCGTGAACTACGATTTGTCAGCGATGGCCAGTCCTGTCGGGGAGACCTGTATTTGCCCGAGGGCGACGGCCCTTTCCTGACCGTGGTCATGGGCCACGGTTTTGGCCTGACCAAGGCCTGTGGGCTGGAGCCATTTCGGGATGCCTTTTTAAAGGCCGGCTATGCGGTGTTTCTGTTCGACTACCGGCACTTTGGTGAAAGTGAAGGTATGCCCCGGCAGGTGCTGCTGCCCAACCGGGAAGTGGCGGACTGGCAGGCGGCGCTGGCCTGTGTGCGCAAGCAGCAGGAAGTGGATAACCAGCGCATTGTGCTGTGGGGAACCTCCTTTGGCGGTGGTCTGGTCACTGCGGTGGCAGCCCGGGAGCCGGACGTGGCCGGCATCATCGCCCAGTGTCCGATGATGGATGGTCTGGCCTCCGTGCTGGAAGTGGTGCGTTACGCGGGCGTCGGCCAGGCTGTGAAAATGACCGGCCTGGGGCTCTGGGATGTGACCAGCAGCCTGCTGGGTCTGGGGCCGCGCATGCTGCCCTCTGCCGGCAAACCCGGCGAGTTGGCGGCCATGTCCAGTGATGATGCCTATGACGGTTATACCGCGCTGATGCCGGATGGTGTGCCCAATGAAGTGGCGGCGCGTATCGGCCTGGTGCTGCCCTTGTTCCGACCTGTGACGCAGGCGGCCAAGGTGACCTGCCCGGCGCTGGTGCTGATCTGTGAGACCGATACCGTGGCGCCGGCGTCAGCCGCAGAGAAGGCCGCTGCTGCCATGGCGAAAGCGACAGTGAAGCGCTATCCGATTGGTCATTTCGATATCTATCAGGGCGAGGCCAGGGATATCAGTGTGGCGGATCAGCTGGAATTTCTTCAGGGGCTGTAGCGCGGGCAAGTGGCAAGTATCAAGTTGCTGCGCGCCATGGGCTTGTTCCTGGTTTTCAACGCATGAGGCCGCGCTCCGGTCATGGGGCGCGGCCTCATGCGTTACGGTCAACAGCGGCGTTAATCCACGTTGCAGCTTGAGGCTTGTAACTTGCCGATCTCAGAACGGCAGCAAGGCCACCAGATCCAGGGTCAGTTGATCTGCGGCCACCAGCGCGCCAGTGGCGATCATGCTCAGGTTGATGCAGGGCAGTATCAGGCCAACGGCGAACAGGTTGACCATGCCGGGTTGGCGGATGCGGCCGCTCCATAACAGCAGACTGATAATGGTGGCGCAGGAAATTGGTATCCACAGCCAGGAGTGAGAGGCGAACGTATCCCCGAAGGCAGTCAGATCGAACATGCCGGTACCCTTATAATTATAGTGTGTAATCCATCCCCATAAGCGCCTTTCCCCTATGGCGCGCAGGCAGTATGCAGAAGTGGGCAGGGCAGCAATGTGTATGAGGTCACAAATCGGTGATGGCACGATGACATTGGATCTTCCGTACCACTTTATTATGAAAATCAGCGTGCAATAACCGGTCGCCAACCGCATGGGTGCTATGCGGGTAGACAGGCGGTCAGGGAAAGTAGACCCAGTGTTTATGCCGGCTGCGCCACGCTTGCCGTCCCTAGCGGCAATTTTTCCCGTCTCCAGGGCCAATTAACGGCCTGTTTTGGCCTTTTCTCATACCCGCCAGTACGGCTATTCTGTCTGCCAGTTAACGGTGCCATTGAATGATGTCAATGTTTTGCACTGCCGAGACCAGGCGGCCCAAGGGCTGGAGGTAAAAGAAAATGTCTAATAACCACGTTGATGTATTGATTGTCGGTGCCGGCCTTTCCGGTATCGGGGCAGCTTGCCACCTGACCCGCAAGAGCCCGAACCGCAGTTACGCCATTATCGAGCGTCGTGAACGCATTGGCGGTACCTGGGATCTGTTCACGTACCCGGGTATCCGTTCCGATTCCGATATGTTCACCCTGGGCTACAGCTTCCGCCCCTGGACCGACCCCAAGGTGCTGGCGGACGGCCCTTCCATTCGCCAGTACGTGGAAGACACGGCAGAAGAGTATGGCGTCAAGAAGCACATCCGCTTCGGGCGCAAGGTGGTCAAGGCGAACTGGTCCAGTGATGAGAATCAATGGACAGTGGAAACCACCAACGAGAAAACCGGTGAGCAGGAAACCTTTACCGCCAACTTCCTGTTTTCCTGCAGTGGTTATTACAACTACGACGAAGGCTACAAACCGGATTTTCCCGGTGAAGACGACTTCAAAGGTCAGGTCATCCACCCGCAGCACTGGCCGGAAAACCTGCAGTATAAAGGCAAGAAAGTGGTAGTTATCGGTTCCGGTGCCACCGCCGTGACCCTGGTGCCTGCCATGGCCAAAGAAGGGGCTGAGGTGACCATGCTGCAGCGGTCACCGACCTATATTGCCACGGTGCCGGAGGTGGACCCGATTTCCGTGGGTATGCGCCGTTTCTTGCCGGAGATGCTGGTCTACAAATTGTCTCGTGCCCGTAATATTGGCTTGCAGAGGCTGGTGTACAAGCTGTCCAAGCAGCGTCCCAAGCTGGTGCGGCGCGCCTTGCTTGCAGCCGCCAAGCGTCAGCTCGGTGACGACGTGGACATGACGCATTTCCGCCCCAGCTATAACCCCTGGGATCAGCGCCTGTGTGCGGTGCCCAATGGCGACCTGTTCAAAACCATTCGCCGTGGAGAAGCCGATATCGTTACCGACCATATCGAGCGTTTCACTGAGAACGGTATTCTGCTCAAGTCCGGTCAGGAGCTGGAGGCAGACATTATTATTACCGCCACGGGCCTGAATGTTCAGATGCTTGGCGGGGTGGAAGGCACCATTGATGGCAAGGCCGTAGAGCCTCGTGAGTCGTTGGTCTACAAAGGCATGATGCTGCGTGATGTGCCAAACATGGCGCTGGTGTTTGGTTACACCAATTCTTCCTGGACCCTGAAAGCAGACCTGGTCTGCGAGTATGTCTGTCGCTTGCTTAATCATATGGAAAAAACCGGTGCCCAGACGGTGATTCCCCGCGACAAAGACGATTGTATTACCGATGAGAACTTCCTTGGCCTGCAGTCAGGTTATGTCATGCGTGCGGATGATCGTCTGCCGCGCCAGGGTTCCAAGCAGCCATGGATGGTGGTGCAGAACTATCTGGTAGACCTGCCGAAGCTGCGTTATGGCGCCATTGATGATGGCGTGCTGGAATTCAGCAATTACCAGCCGGTGAAGAAGAAAGGGTTGGTGGCGTCGGTGCTTGGTTCCGTGACAGGCTGAAGCGCAAGCCGCAAGCCGCAAGCCGCAAGCTAGAACGCGGTACGGGTTTGTTCTGGTTATGAAGTGTAAGAGGCCGTGCCCGATCCCTGGGCGCGGCCTCTTGCGTTTTGGCACGCTACTGTTTCTGACGCGTTGCAGCTTGTCGCTTGTCGCTCTTAAAGTGGCCAATGCAGCTGCACGTTCCCCCCGCCAAACGCAAAGCGGTGTAGTCGCACGGACGGTACGATGCTCAGTATCGCGCCGTTCTGTTTTGACACCGTGATGTGCCAGGGCACACTCAGTTTGCCCACGAAGTCATCGTCATCCCGGTCTCGCCATTGCTGGCTGTTCACGGTCTGCTCTACTCGCGGGCGGCTGAGGTAGACGGTGGGAGCCAGCCTCTGGGTATCGCTCAGTGGCAGGGATATACCACCGAACAACATCGGTTCCTGCCGTCTGACTTCGCCGTTGCCATTGAGCTCACGGCCAAACCAGCCGTCCTCGTCCAGCCAGAAATAGCGGGTGCCGAGAAGGGGTTGCCAGCGATGGGACTGGTAGCGCACGGCCAGGGTGAGTGAGGCCATGTCACGGCGAAATGCCTGTTGGGCCATGCGTTCATCCAGCTGGTGCTGGCGGCGGGTCCGTTCCCCGTGAAGATCCGCCTGCCACTGCCAGTCACCGTGCTGTGCGCGGTGACGCAGGGCAATCCGTGTCTGCTGGCTGGTTACCCGGTCACCCCGGGCACGGTCGTTCAGTGTGGCATCCGGGGTGTGGTTGACCGACAGGGTGGTGCTGACCCCGGCGCTATGCTGTTGGTGCCACTGAGCGAAAAGCGTGCGGGGTTCGTCAACCAGTTCGCTCTCGGTGTCGGTCTTGTCGTTGAAGTAGGCATTGGGTAGCACCAGGCTCAGTTGCAACCAGCTTCCTTCGCCGTGCAACCGTCGGGCGCCGAAATAGACATCGGTGAGGGACTTGTCACTGAACACATCCCCCTGCAGGGAAAGCTGCCAGCGTTGCGCCACTGTCTGGCGAAAGCCCACCAGTTGACGGTCGTAGCTGCCGTCAAAGTCCTCGGCGCGCTGAATATCCAGAGTAAAGGCCTGATCCGGGTTGTCGAAGGCGAAACTCTGATGGTAGCGAAAGTCCATGTAAAGGCGGTCGCTGGTGAGGCTGCCGGCGGTGCCACGAATGCCTTCTTCGAGAGGGGAAGGGTGGTCGATCAGGTGGCGATAGCTGAAGGCATGCAGAAAGTATTCGTTGTTGTAGTCACGAGCACGCCCATTCACCACGGCGTCCGCTCGCCAGGGGTGGGGGCTATGCCAGTTTTGCGCTTCGCCGTCTGGGATCATCAGGGCGGCGAGCAAGCAGAAACCGAACCGTCGCATGGAGTCTCTCCTCGTTCACGGGAGATGACTTCATGGTAACGCGGTTGGTGGGGAGAAGCAGTGGGCAGCTACAAGTTCCAAGCAGCAAGCTACAACGCGGTTTGGGTTTGTTCTGGGAAAACAGCAAGAGGCCGCGTTCAAGTTCTGATCGCGGCCCCATGCGTTTCAGTGCAATACCAATTTCTGGCGCGTTGTAGCTTGGGGCTTGCAGCTTGCCGCTTTATTTCCAGGGCAGTTGATCCATCCGCTGGCGGGCGCTGCTGTATTCCTGCTTGAGTCGCTCGATCAGTTCGCTGGCCGGGCCGACTTTTTTGATGGCGCCGATGCCCTGGCCGCTGCCCCAGATATCTTTCCAGGCTTTCGAGCTGCCATCGCCGAAATCCATCTTCGACGGGTCGCTTTCCGGCAGGTCGTTCGGGTCCAGCCCGGCGGCTTCGATGGAGCTGCGCAGGTAGTTGCCATGGACCCCGGTGAACAGGTTGGAATAGATAATGTCGCTGGCGCTGCTGTCGACGATGGACTGCTTGTAGCGTTCGTCCGCGTTGGCTTCGTCAGTGGCAATAAAGGCCGAGCCGATATAGGCCAGGTCTGCGCCCATGGCCTGGGCGGCGAGAATGGCGTCACCCTTGGCGATGGAGCCGGAAAGCAGCACAGGGCCGTCAAACCATTCGCGGATTTCCTGCACCAGCGCAAATGGTGACTGGGTTCCAGCGTGCCCGCCTGCTCCGGCGGCCACGGCGATCAGGCCGTCGGCGCCTTTCTCGATGGCCTTCTTGGCGAAGAAGTTGTTGATGATGTCGTGGAATACCAGGCCGCCGTAGCTGTGAATCGCCTCGTTCACGTCCACGCGGGCGCCCAGAGAAGTGATCACGATGGGCACCTTGTACTTCACGCACAGTTCCAGATCGTGCTGTAGCCGGTTGTTGGACTTGTGCACGATCTGGTTGACTGCAAACGGCGCTGCCGGCTGGTCCGGGTTGGCTTGGTTCCAGGCATCCAGCTCTTCGGTTATCCGCTTCAGCCACACCTCAAGCTCTTCCGCCGGGCGGGCGTTCAGTGCCGGGAAGGAACCGACGATGCCAGCTTTGCACTGGGCAATGACCAGATCCGGGTTGGAGACAATAAACATGGGGGAAGCGACGGCTGGCAGGCGCAGCCGGTCTTGCAGGGACGCGGGTAACGACATGGTGACTCCTTGCGAAAACGGGTGTGGACGCCCTGGCAGGCGTCCGCAGGAGAGGAATTACACCTTAAAAAGCCGGCAATTGCGATGGCTGAAAGCGTCGCGTGTCAGGTGGGCTTATTTGTCGCCACCGTTTTCCTTGCCTTCCCCCTTGCGCAGGGAATCCAGCAGACGGCCGGGCAGGCCGGCGGAGCGTAACAGGGGGCGCAGCTGGACCACGGTGCCGTGAATGTCCTCTACCTGGGTGCAGAGTTCCTGGACCCGGCCTTCCACCTTGGCCACCTGATCAGGCAGGGCATTCATGCTCTCCACGATATTCATGGTGCGGTGGGCCATGACCAGATACTCCAGGGCGGCCCGGACAATGGCGACCATCACCAGCAGAATCAGCGGCGACAGGGTGGCGGTGGCCAGCCCCAGCCATAGCGAACTGGAAAAGCTGGCGGCCACAATAAAGCCCACCAGCAATACCGCGCCGATAATCATCAGCAGATAGAGCAATGGCAGCAACTGCATGGACAGGTAGCGATTGAACTGCCAGTCCACCATTTGCAGGACTTTTGATTGATTCAGCTTTTCCTTGTTGAGCATGGGCACCCCGATAGTCATTGATTTGTTTCATTGTTGCCGGGTGTCCGGGCTTTTCCTACCCATAGATTGTAATGCTCTGTTATAAGGTAAAGCGTCCCCCGCTGGGTGATAGAGGGCGGACTCTAAGCAAATCGTGTCCTATTGTGAGGTCTAAATCCGAACGCGGTGCTCGGTTTTGGCGATGAATGGGGAATGGCGTGTCTGGGCTGTGGAAAAGAGGCTTGTCGCGAAACAGGCAGACATGTTTTGGAATGCCTCCCCGGGATCATATTTTTTCCATATAATACAGCACCTTATTGTTTTTTCTGCCGATGTAATGGGCTCCGCTGTGATACCTGAAGATCGGCATGAATAAATGGGAAGGCAGGGGTGGCTGAGCAAAGTTGAACCGAATTGAATCCGAACAAGCATTCGCTTTATTGTGTCACTCGTCAATGTAACAGTAGTGCGCGCCCAACTAACCTCCATGGCGCGCAACATTATCGGCTTTGCCCTCATCGGACAGGTGACCTAATGACGACTGCAACGATTCATCAATACGTGTCGAAAACTGCTCAGAAACGGCCTGAGATGCCGATTCGCCACATGGATTTTCAGTTCGATGCCAAGCAACTGGACGATACCTTCTTCAGAAACACGGAGCTGGCGTCGGCGTATTTCGAAGCCCTGTCTATCTTTCTGACCTTTGGCGAAGATCTGGTGATCGATACCGCTCGTTACCACCGTCAGTTTGTGAAGGATCCCGAGCTCAAGCGTCTGGTAACTGCCCTGATCGGTCAGGAAGCCATCCACTCCAAGATGCACAACGAGTTCAACGATGTGCTGGCCCAGCACCGTTATCCGGTAGGCCTGTATCGCTATCTTGCCGACAAGGTGTTTGACCACGGCTTCAAGAAACTGTCCAACCGCATGCAGCTGTCATTGATGGCAGGCATTGAGCATTTCACCGCGGTGCTGGCGGAATACATGATGAAGAACGAAGACATCTTCTATGAATCCCTGGACGAGAAGCAGCGGGCCCTGTGGATGTGGCACATGCTGGAAGAGTCGGAGCATAAGGATGTTGCCTACGACGTGTTCCAGGAATTGTCCGGTGACTATGCCCTGCGTATGCGTGGTTTTGGCTTGGCGGCATTCACCATCGTTTTCCTTGTTCCGGTTGCGGCGTCGCTGATTCCGGTGATGCGCAAACCGCGTAACTTGCTGAGCCCCCGTTACTGGAAAGATGTGAAGCGTAGCCTGGCGGTACTGGCCGGACCTGAAGAGGGTGTCTTCGGTAGCACCATCAAACATATTCTGGATTACACCCGCCGGGACTTTCACCCCAGCGATCACGATACCAGCGCCTATCTGGAGTACTACAAGGAAAAGCTGCTGCACCCGAAAACCGGGTTGTTGACGCCGTATCTGACCAAGGAATTCGTGCCGGGCAAGCGTGCCTGAACGAACACTGAATACTCAACCTGAAAAGGTAGAAAGTAATGCTGAATATTCTCAAGTTTCGTTCCAGCAAGCCGAGCTATAACGGCTACGCTGTTGTCACCGGTGCCGGCAGTGGTATTGGTCGCAGTTTTGCCCTGGAGCTGGCCAGACGAAACAGTGCGGTTGTCTGCGCGGATCTGAAGTTGGAAAGTGCCGAGGAAACCGTGGCGCTGATCGAGAAGGCCGGCGGTAAGGCGTTTGCGGTGGCCTGTGATGTGGGCAAGGCGGCCCAGGTGAAGAAGCTGTCCGAGCAGTCTGAAAAACTGCTGGGCCATCCGGTCACCATGGTCATCAACAATGCCGGTGTGGGTATTGGTGGCAAGTTCGAAGAACTGAGCCTGGAAGACTGGAAATGGGCCATGGACGTGAATCTGTGGGGCGTGGTGCATGGTTGCCACTACTTTGTACCCGGGTTCAAGAAGCAGGGCCGTGGCGCCATTATTAACGTGGCCTCTGCCGCGTCCTATACCGCCGCGCCGGAAATGAGTGCCTATAACGTGACCAAGGCCGGGGTGCGGGCGTTGTCCGAAACTCTGTACGCGGAACTCAAGCGCGACAATATCAACGTCAACGTGCTGTGTCCGACGCTGGTGCCCACCAACATCATCAAGGATGGCCGTATTCCGGCGCGTTATTCCAAGCTGGCCGATCATGCGCTGATGAACTACGCCATGACCACCAGTGATTCCGTGGCCAAGCTGACCCTGAATCGTCTCGACAAGGGTGAGCTGTACACCACGCCCCAGGTGGACGCCAAGTTGTTCTGGATGATGAAGCGGGCCACTCCCAATTTGTACGCGAACCTGCTTGGGTTCTCTTACCGGTTTGTTAAGAATTGATCGAGGAATTTCATCATGGCAGCAGCAAAGAAACGCAAAACCCCTGAGGCCAGGATTTACGACACCTTTATCGTCGGCGCCGGCATTTCCGGTCTATGCGCTGCGATCAAGATGAAAAAAGAGGGCTATCACGATTTTAAGATCATCGAGAAAGCCACCCGCGTCGGCGGTACCTGGCGGGAAAATACCTACCCGGGGTGCGGCTGTGATGTGCCTTCTTCCCTGTACTCGTTTTCCTTTGCCCTGAGCAGCAAGTGGAGCCATCTGTTCGCTCGTCAGCCGGAAATTCTCAGCTACCTGGAAGAGGTTAGTGAAGATTTCGGCATCAATGAGCTGATCGACTTCGGTACCGAACTGGAGCATGCCGAGTGGGACGAAAGTCGCCACCTGTGGGTGCTGGATACCAATAAAGGCCAGACCCTGGCGCGCACGGTTGTCTTTGCCACCGGGCCGATCACCGAAGCCCAGATTCCGTCGTTGCCGGGTCTGGATAGCTTCAAGGGTGAGATGTTCCACTCCGCCAAGTGGAACCATGACTATGATCTGACCGGCAAGCGGGTGGCGGTGATCGGTACCGGCGCCTCGGCGATCCAGTTTGTGCCGCAGATCCAGCCCAAGGTCAAAGAGCTGCACGTATTCCAGCGTACCGCCCCCTGGGTGCTGCCCAAGCCGGACATGGATCTGGGTGACACCAGCAAGCAGCTGATCAACAAGCTGCCGATCATCCAGAAAAGCTGGCGCAAGGCGGTGGCCACTTCCCTGAATGTGATCAACTTCGGGCTGCGTAACCCGGCAGCCCTGAAGCCGGTGAGCACGGCGGCCAAGCAGTTGCTGCGCGTGCAGGTGAAAGACAAGACCCTGCGCAAGGCGGTGACCCCGGACTTTACCCTGGGCTGCAAGCGCATCCTGTTTGCCAACAATTATTACCCGGCTCTGCAGGCAGATAACGCCAACCTGATTCCCCATGGCCTGGTGGAAGTGGAAGGCAATACCGTGATCGCCGCCAACGGTGAGCGCCACGAGGTGGACGTGATCATTTGGGGGACCGGCTTCGAGGTATCCCACCCACCCATTGGCCGCAAGGTTATCGACGCCAACGGGGATCGCCTTTCCGACCTGTGGAAAGATACCTCGCCGGAAGCCTATCTGGGCGCCACCATGAAAGACGTGCCGAACGCCTTCCTGGTATTGGGCCCTAACGTGCTGGTGTATGATTCCTTTATCGGCCTGGCCGAAGCCCAACTGGACTACATCATTGATGGTCTGAAGAAGGTGAAGCAGAAGGGGATTACCCGCTTTGCCATCAAGCCCCCGGTGTTGAAGGCCCACAATGACAAAGTCCAGAAGCACCTGAAAACCACGGTGTTCAACAGCGGTGGCTGCAAGAGCTACTACCTGGATCAGAACGGCCGAAACTTCGCCGCCTGGCCCTGGTCGTTGAAGGAGCTGAAGAGGCGCCTGAGCGATTTCAAGGTAGGAGACTACGACGTGGTCTACCAGAGCGCGGAGAAAAAGAAGGCCGCCTGACGGTTGCGAGCTACGAGCTACGAGCTACGAGCTACGCTCGTTGGATAGTGAAAGGGTGGAAAGTTCCCGAGGCTTGGCATCTCTACGAAGCCGCTGTAGGAGCCCCTCTCGAGGGGCGAACCGCGCTTGCGCGGAAATCGACCGCAGGGCGATCAGGAATCTCAGAGCTCGACAGGTCTTCCCAAAATGGGACAGCTACCTGACCCGCTTCGCCCCTCGAGAGGGGCTCCTACAGCAGGGCTTGTCAGCCTGCCAATTCCGCCTTCTTCTCCACGTAGCTGGCGAGAATATCCCCGAACACCGTCGCCAGCTCCTCGAAGCTTTGTATCGGGTTGTCCTCGGACAGATGTCTGACCACGGTGAAAATGCCGCCGTTGATATAGAAATAAGCCACGGTGGGGATATTGGGTAGCTTCAGTAACTCCGGGTGGTGCATCAGGTACTGGGTGAACAGTTCCATAAGGGCGCTGTTAATCGGTGACTGGTAGATCACCATGTCCATGCTGAAGGCGTGGCGGGCGCAGCGTAGGTAGAGCTGATTGTCCTCTTCCAGAAAGTCGCGAAAGCTGAACAATAATTTCTCGATAGCCTCGCGGATATCCAGACGCACCAGTTCCGGAATCAGCGGTTTGATCAGGTCCACGGTGTCACTGACAAAACGCTTGCTGGCCGCATCGATGATGGCGTCCTTGTCTTCAAAATACTCATACAGTGAACCCACGCCAATGCCCGCTTTTTCTGCGATTTGTCTCGCAGTGATAGCGCTTGGGCCATGGTTGGCGATGGAGATCAGGGCAGCCTGGACAATGGCGTCCACGGTGGCTTTGGAGCGTTGTTGTTTGGGTTTGCGAGCCATGGGGTTATCCGAGTTGAATCCGAACGAGCATTCGCTTTATTGTTACATCAACCAATGTGACAGTAAATAATTTTGTCACCAGTGACGGTGCGCCGGGCATATCGGGCCCCTCGTCTCAACTCGCAGAATAATCCGTAAGGAGTGCATCATGGCTTCCATCGATCTGGACAAAATGCTGACCAAAATCAAAAGCACCCAGTGGGCCCTGTCGGATATCGACTGGGACGCCCCGGGTGCCGAACTGATTACCGAAGAGCAGTGGCCCAAGCTGAAAGATTTCATGGCCGACCTGATGTGGATTGAGCACGTGGGCGCCCGGGCATTTGCCGCCATGGCCAAGAAAGCCCCCACCGATACCCTGCGCCAGATCTATACCTACTTTCATGCCGAAGAGCAGCGCCATGCCAATGCCGAAATGGCACTGATGAAGCGCTGGGGCATGCTTGAAGGGGATGAGATTCCCGAGCCAAACATCAATTTGCGGCTGGTGATTGAATGGCTGGATCGTTACAGCGATGAAATGCCGGTGTATGTGCTGGGCACGGTTGTGCCGATGCTGGAAATTGCTCTGGACGGAGCCCTGTGTACCTTCCTGCTGGAGACCGTCAAAGACCCGGTTTGCCACCAGGCGTTCGAAAAGATCAACGACGATGAGTCCCGTCATCTGGGCGTGGGCTTCAGCGTGATGGAAATGCAAGGCCGCGGGAAAACCTTTATTGGTGCCACCAAAATGCTGGCACCGTTGCTGGATCCGCGCCTGATGCTGGGCATCGCCTCCTATGTGCCGCTGCTCAATAAAATGCGCGACAACATTATTACCATGGGGCTGCCGGAAGAGCGGCTGTATGCGGCCATGGCCAAGTTCGAGAAAATTGGTGGTCGTACCGAAGATGGCCGTCGTAACCCCTGGTTCCAGGTGATTCGCCAGCACGCCAAGCTTGTGGTGAACCGGCGTAATCGTGCCTATCACGTGCCCGTGGATGGCATGGTGAAACTGACCGGCCTGATTCCGCGCCGGGCGCTGCCTGCAGTGCCTTCCTGGGTCAAAGAGCTGACTTACCAGCCCACTGCCTGAGATAACTCATGACGGCGCGCCATGTGCATTGTGTCCATGGTGTGGCCACCTGATTGCTGAAGAGATTCTGTTATGACTACATCCTCTGCCTCCCCGAAAAAGGCCCCACGCAAGGCGGCGACCCGCAAGCGACCCCCCACGGGAAAGCGCGCGGCGGTAAAGAAAACACCCGCCGTAAAACCGGCAGCGGTGTTGATCGTGGGGGCGGGATTTGCCGGCCTGGGGATGGCCATTCGTCTGAAGCAGGCAGGCATTAAGGATATCGTGATTCTGGAGCGTGCCAATGCAGTGGGCGGCACCTGGCGAGACAATCAATATCCTGGGGCCGCCTGCGATATTCCCTCCAATCTGTATTCGTATTCGTTTGCGCCCAACCCGAACTGGTCACGGAGCTTCTCGGGCAGCGAGGAAATTCTCGGCTATATCCACCATCTGGTGGCCGAGTTTGAGCTGGAGTCGTACATTCGTTTCGAGAAGAACGTGGAAGACCTGTCCTTTGATGAAAAGAAAGGGATCTGGACAGCGACGACCGACAAGGGGGAACAGTTTGCCGGTCGAGCCGCGGTGATGGCTCAGGGACCGTTGTCCAATTGCAGCTTCCCGGCCATTACCGGTATCGAGGATTTCAGAGGCCACAAGATTCACAGTGCCCGCTGGGATCACGAGTACGATTTTACCGGCAAGAAAGTGGCCGTGATCGGTACCGGTGCCAGCGGCATCCAGATTATTCCCGAACTGGTCAAACAGGCGGGCCACGTGAAAGTGTTTCAGCGTACGCCGGGCTGGGTGCTGCCGCGCCCGGATTTTGCCACCCCGGCATGGAACAAGAAGCTGTTTGAAAAACTGCCAGCCAGCCAGCAGGCCATGCGTAATCTGCTCTACTGGACCCATGAGAGCATGGCGTTGGCGGTTATCTGGAAGTCCCCGCTGACGCGCATTGCCGAACGGGTGGCGCGCCTGCACCTGCGTCGCCAGGTGAAAGACCGTTGGCTGCGTCGCCAGCTGACTCCGGATTTCACCATTGGCTGCAAGCGGGTGCTGGTGTCCAACGACTACTACCCGGCCCTGCAAAAAGACAATGCCAAGCTGATTACCTGGCCTATTGCCCGCATCAGCGAACAGGGTGTCCGCACCGTGGAGGGCATCGAGCACCAGGTGGACTGCATTGTCTTTGCCACCGGTTTTGACGTCAGTCACTCCGGCACTCCATTCCCGGTGAAAGGCCGTGGCGGTCGAGTGCTGGGGCAAGAATGGCAGGGCGGAGCTCAGGCCTACAAGAGCATCAATGTGTCCGGGTACCCGAACCTGTTCATGACCTTCGGGCCCAACTCGGGGCCCGGCCATAACTCGGCGCTGGTGTACATGGAATCCCAGCTCGACTACGCGGTGAAAGGGGTCGAAAAAATTCTCAAGGATGATCTGAAAATGCTGGACGTGAAAGAGGACGTACAGCGCCGCCACAACAAGGCCATACAAAAGCGCCTGGCCCGGACCAACTGGAATTCCGGCTGCAAAAGCTGGTATCTGACTGAGGATGGCTTCAACGCCACCATGTACCCGGGTTTCGCTACCCAGTACGCGGCCCAGATGGCAGAATTTGAAGAGCGCGATTACGAAACCGTCTGACCTCCTCGGTCTGGTTTCTTCCGGTGAACGCGGCTCCTGGCCGCGTTTTTTTTTGCGGCGAGGGGCATGTTCTGGGGCACCTTCCTGCTTCTGCCATAAAAGCATCACGCTTTTGACTCAGTCGCTTCACCCCGTCCGGCTATAACCCCAAGGATCATTCAAGAATACGAACCGTTGGGGAGTTCACAATGACATCCTGGTATAGCCTGGGGGCCGGCGTAGTGCTGGCGACCGCCTTGACCGCCTGTGGCGGTGACAGCAACGATAACAATGCTACTGCCGGTGGCGAGCAAGTGAAAACACCGGATAGCCTGCGCTTGTCTTTTCTGAGCCGCTACGAATCAGGCAGCTTCGATGCCTCTGCGGCGGAAATTCCTGCTTTTGATAGCGCCAGCCAGCGCCTGTTTGTGGTCAATGCAGAACAGGGCGTACTGGACGTGCTGGACCTCAGCGACCCGCAACACCCAGAGAAAATCGGTTCGTTGAGTGTTGGTGAGATTGCGCCGGGTGCAAAAGTGAACAGCGTGGCGGTAAAGAAAGGGCTGGTCGCCATTGCCGTAGAAGCTGACCCGAAAACGGCCAACGGCTTCGCCGCCCTGTACCGGGCGGATGACCTGGGCCTGCTGGGCAGTGTAGAAGTTGGCGCCCAGCCGGATATGATCATCTTTACCCCGGATGGCAGCAAGGTACTCACCGCCAATGAGGGTGAGCCTAGCGATGATTATCAGATTGATCCGCCGGGCTCCATCAGCATTATCGATATCAGCAATCCACAGGCTCCCCAGGTAAATAACGCGGATTTCAGCGCTTTTGATGCCGATGTATTACGCGGCATGGGCGTGCGCATCTATGGCCCCGGCGCTGATGTGTCCATGGATCTGGAGCCGGAATACATCGCCATGTCTGCGGACGGCAAAACCGCCTGGGTGACCCTGCAAGAAAATAATGCCCTGGCCAAGGTCAATATCGAGACGGCTACCGTTACCGATATCCTGCCGCTTGGAGAAATCGATCGCAGCGTGGAAGACTTCGGCATTGATGCCAGCGATGACGATGAAGAGATCAACATCCAGACCTGGGACGGTGTCGTGGGTCTGTACCTGCCTGACGCCATTCATGCCTACAGTGCTGGCGGCAGTACCTACCTGGTCACTGCCAACGAAGGCGACGCCCGCGCCTGGGGTGAGGATAACGATGCTTACTGGGGTGAAGAGGGCGAGGGTTGTACCGGGGATGCCAGTCAGGGATTCGTGGAAGAATTCCGCGTCAAGCATCTTGTCCATGCCAGTGGCTTTGATCGCCGTTGCGGCGATGATCTGCCTCCCCAGCTTCGCGAGCTGAGCGCTGGTGCGCTGTTGGACCCGACGGTGTTCGCCTACTGCGGTGCCACTGCCGGGGATCCCGGTGATTGCCGCGAAGACGATGTGCTGGGCCGCCTCAACATTACCTGGACGATGGGCTACAAGACCGATGCAGCGGGTGATCCGGTCATGTACAGCGATGCAGGTGCGGTAGACCCGGCCGGTACCCGAATCATGTATGACACTCTGTACAGCTATGGTGGCCGCTCCTTCTCCATCCGCGATGAAGATGGCAACCTGGTATTCGACAGCGGTGATCAAATCGAACAGTTCCTGGCCAGCGACGAATGCCGGCTGGGCACCAACCGTAGTATTGCCTGTCAGGATTACTTTAATAGCGGCCATGATGAAATCAATGCCATGGACAGCCGCAGTGATGCCAAGGGACCGGAGCCGGAAGGCCTGGCCATCGGCGCCATCGGCGACAAGACCTTCCTGTTCCTGGCGCTGGAGCGCATGGGCGGCATCCTGGTCTATGACATTACCGATCCTCAGCAGCCCCAGCGGCTGGATTACCTGAACAGCCGTAACTTCTGGGGTGGCGGAGGAGATGGCGAGGACATCGAAGACCTGATCGATGATGGCCTGCTGGCAGAAAGCGATGTGGGCGCCGTAGTGGGAGATCTGGGACCGGAAGGACTGGTGTTCATCTCCGCTTCCGATTCACCCAATGGTATGCCGTTGCTGGTGGTGGGTAACGAAGTCAGTGGTACCACCGCTGTCTACCAGGTGGAAATGCTATTCGACGAGGAGTAATTCTCGTTAGCCATATCGAGGCGGCCTGTGGGCCGCCTTTTTTATGGTGCATCGTAAACTGGCGGGAAGTCGGTATCAGGCGTCAGACGCTGAACCTTCGTGCTGTGAGCAAGGCTGCCAGGATAAATCCTGAACCGCGTGAAAATCTTGTTCCCACGGTGAAGCCTGGAAAACGCCAGAACGAGCTATTTCTTCTGCCTGGCTTCGAATGCTGCCAGTTGTTCCGGGGTCGCCGGTGTCTGGTATTGCGCTTTCCAGTCGGCGAAAGGCATGCCATATACCCATTCCCTGGCGGCGTCATAATCCAGTGCCACCTGGCGCTCATCCGCAGCGGCAACCAGCCATTTTGACAGGCAGTTACGGCAGAAGTCCGCCAGTATCATCAGATCAATATTTTGCACTTCCTTGTGTTCGTCCAGATGCTGCAGCAAGCGGCGAAAGGCGGCAGCTTCCAGTTCGGTGCGTGTCGCTGTATCCAGCGTGGTCATGGGCTTCTCCTGCAAATGGGGGCAATCATGATACGGGCTGTAAATGGCGGACGTCGACGCCGGGCTCTTACCGTGCATACTATAGGGCAGATTGGGATTCCCATATTGAAACGCGCAAGGAGGAAGGGCGATGTCATTGAAACGAGGCGTAGCGGTTATCGGTCTGTTTTTGGCGGCAGCATGGTTGGTCAGCTGCGGTATGAACAGTGAAGAAAAGCGTCTGGCGGCCGCCATCGACCAGGCGTTGCAAACCCGGGACCTGGGTTACTGGCAGGTGGGTGATCTGGATATCGCAGACCAGCGAAACAACAAGACCGGCCCCGAGGAAATTACCACCTACAAGGTAGAGGCGGTGCTGGCTCTACAGAGCCCGCTGCGTGAGGTGCGCTATGTGGATGACATCGGCCGGCGCGTGGTTACCCGCACGGCGATGAAGGCAGGTGAAGAACGGGAGCTGACCGCTTCTGTACAGGTCATCAGCGGTAATGGTGAAGAAAACATGGTGACCACGCTGGATGAGCAGGCCCTGCCCCGCGGCATGGTGGCGGACGATTTCGAGCGCCGCTTTGAAGGCTGGCAGGTCATTGCTGAGGACAGCGATGAGTTTGCCGATCTGGAAGAGGAGCTGCAGGGCAAACTGGATGACAGCCTGTCCGCCATGGCCGAGGCAGATCACACCCTGCGCCAGATCCAGGTTCAGTTAATGGCTGCGCGGGCCGAACTGGCAGTGCTGGAAGAAAATGCCGAAGCCGTCGGTGGACTGGGTGAGCCCATGGAGAAGGCCGGCCAGGAGGTGGAACCCCTGATTGAGCGTGCGGAAGGGCAAGAGGCATCCCGCGACAGTCTCGGCGAAGAAGTGGCTCGGCGCAAAAAGGCCCTGGCCAGTCTGCGCGGAGAATAAGATGGCGGCTTGCCGGCCTGGGTGCTGCTGAAAGATTCAGGCCGGGGGGCGTCTCGGGTATCATGTCGTCCCCGCAGTCCCCATGAGAGCGTTCCCATGTTTGAACTCACCGTCACGCCCCGCTTTTACGAAACCGATGCCTTTGGTCATGTGAACAACACCGTGGTCACCGGCTGGTTCGAAACCGGGCGGGCGCCCCTGTTTCAGCTGTTTGGTGGCGTGAATGATCCGGCCTCCCTGCCACTGATTCTGGCCCGGGTGGAAGTGGATTTCGTCGGTCAGATTTATTACGGCAGTGATGTGCAGCTGCGTACCGGCATCGAGAAAATCGGCAACAGCTCCTTCGTGGTGGCCCAACAGGCCTGGCAGAACGGCAAACTGGTGGCCCGGGGCAAGGCCGTGCAGGTCTACTTCGAGCACGACAAGCAGGCCTCGGCACCGATCCCCGATGAATTTCGTCAGGTACTGAGCGAGCATCAGGGGCCGCTGGCAGAGACCCTGTAATTTCCGGTTCCGATCATCAGACTGATAGTCATGACACGCATGTCACCTTGACGCCGCAGCGCTACACTATCGGCCACACTGATCTCCCCAACATAACGGCAGCGAGGAATGGATGGCTTATCAGGGGCAGAATAATTTTGATCACCGCCAGGCGCAGAAACTGGGCGTGCTGGTCACCAATCTGGGTACGCCGGATGCACCGGAGACCGGGGCCCTGCGGCGCTATCTCCGCGAATTCCTGTCTGACCCGCGGGTGGTGGAAGTCCCCCGGCTGATCTGGTTTTTCATCCTTCACATGGTGATTCTGGTGATCCGCCCACCGCGTTCTGCCCATGCCTATAAAAGTGTCTGGACCGATGCGGGTTCCCCGCTGATGGTGCACACCCAGGCGCAGTGCGCCGGCATACGCGAGCGTCTGCAGCACAAGTTCGGTGACGACATCGAAGTACGCTTCGCCATGCGCTACGGCAATCCTTCCATTGCCAGCCAGTTACAGGCCATGGAAGAGGCGGGCGTGCGCAAGCTGGTGGTGCTACCCCTGTATCCGCAGTACTCGGCGTCCACCAATGCCTCTACCTTCGACGCCATTGCCAGGGACTTCATGCAACGCCGCTGGCTACCGGACCTGCGCTTTATCAGCCACTACCCGGATTACCCGCCCTACATCGAGGCCATGGCCAATCACATCGAAGCATTCCGCGCTGAACACGGCACAGCGGACAAGCTGATTTTCAGCTACCACGGGATACCGAAAAAATACCTGCTCAATGGCGACCCCTACTTCTGCGAATGCCACAAGACCTCGCGCCTGCTGGCGGAGCGTCTCGGTCTGGGTGATGACGACTGGCTCACCACCTTCCAGTCCCGCTTCGGCCGTGAGGAATGGCTCAAGCCCTATACCGACCACACCCTCATGGCGCTGCCGGAGCAGGGCGTGAAATCGGTGCAGGTGTTTTGCCCGGGCTTTTCCTCCGACTGCCTGGAAACCCTGGAAGAAATCGACGTGGAAAACCGCGGCTACTTCGAGGAAGCCGGTGGGGAAGCGTTCGGCTACATCCCGGCACTGAATGCAGAACCCGACCACCTGGACGCCCTTACCCAGCTAATTGAAGAGAACCTGCAGGGCTGGGAGCTCCCGGAAAATGATGCGGTGGGACTGAACGAACGCCAACAACGAGCTCGCCAACAAGGCGCTGACCGCTAGTTCACCTCAATTTTCTTTGTCCCATAACGTAAGAGGCCGCACCCATACATGGGCGCGGCCTCTTGCATTTCAGGACAGGAAAACCTGCCCCGCGAACTGTTCACCATTCACTGTTAACTGTTTTGCTCCAGCCTCCGCACCAGCTCATCGGTAAACTCGCTGGTGCTGGCGCGCCCACCCAGGTCCGGTGTGACCACCTCGCCTTCGCCCACTACCTGGCGCACGGTGCGGCGCAGTTGTTTGGCCTTGTCGTGCATTTCGATGTAATCGAGCATTAGGGCGCCGGCCAGCATGATGGCGGTGGGGTTGGCGATGCCCTGGCCGGCAATGTCCGGGGCGCTGCCGTGGACCGCTTCGAACAGGCCGCCATGCTCGCCGATGTTGGCGCCGGGGGCTACACCCAGGCCGCCGATCAGGCCGGCACACAGGTCGGAAAGGATGTCGCCGAACAGGTTGGTGGTGACGATCACATCGAAGCGGTGCGGATTCATGGCCAGCTGCATGGCGCAGGCGTCCACGATCATTTCTTCATGCTCAAGCTGCGGATAGTCTTCGCGCACCTTGCGGGCCACGTCGAGAAACAGGCCCGAGGTGGACTTCATGATGTTGGCCTTGTGCACCACAGTGACCTTCTTGCGGCCCTGTTTTACGGCTGTTTCATAGGCAAAGCGCAGCAGGCGCTCGGATTCGGTGCGGGTGATACGGCTGCGCAGCTCGGCGGTTTCGCCATCGTCGCTGACGGTCTGGCCCAGGCCGGAATAGATGCCTTCGATGTTTTCACGCACGGTCATGATGTCCACGTTGTCATAACGGGATTTCACCCCGGGAATGGACAGGGCCGGGCGCACATTGGCGAACAGGTCGAAAGTCTTGCGCAGGGTCACGTTTACCGAGGTGAAACCGCCGCCTACCGGTGTGGTGATGGGGCCTTTCAGGGCCAGGCGGTTGCGTCGGAGCACGGCCAGCGTTTCTTCCGGTACCAGCTCCAGTCCTTTATCCAGCGCTGTCTGGCCGGCAATGGCGTATTCGAATTCGAGTCCGCAATCCAGAGCTTTCAGTACCCGTACCGTGGCATCCACGATATCCGGTCCGATTCCGTCGCCGGGAATAACGGTTACGGTGTTCTTGTTCATACTGCCTCCTGATTGCGGAAAGGGTCTTGCAGGAATCACATTGTGCCCGCTGCAGATGGCAAAATGAATGCCGACCAAGGTCGGAAGGGCTGCCGGCGGCGGCTCTGAAAGCGCAAAAGCCCCTAGAAATGTGGCCCCGGGCCTTTCTCGGACAGGGTGTCAAAGGGATTGCGCAGCCGGCAGGCCTTGATGGACAGGCAGCCGCAGCCGATACACTCATTGAGCTGGTCGCGCAGCACAGTCAGGTCATTGATGCGCTCGTCCAGGTGCCCGCGCCATTTTGCCGACATGCGCTTCCAGTCGCGGGCAGTGGGGCTGCGGCCATCGGGTAGTTCGGCCAGGGCCTCGGCAATTTCCACCAGCGGGATACCGATGCGCTGGGCTACCTTGATGACGGCGACTCGGCGTAATACATCACGATGGTAGCGGCGCTGATTGCCGGCGCTGCGCGAGCTCTGGATCAGGCCCTTCTTCTCATAGAAATGCAGGGCGGAAACGGCTACGCCGCTGCGTTCGGCGACCTCTCCCACGGTGAGGGCCTTGAAGATGTCGTCTGCACAGGTCAGCGTCATGGGGATTCCTTTGCTATGTCGGTTGACCTTAATCTAACTTGAGGTCTTATGCTGTCAAATTCTGGTCGTTGATGCCAGCGAGAGGGTGCTATTTCGGGCATAATGTGTCGGCCTGAGGGAGCCTCTGAATAAAGCCTTGCATGCTGAGTACGCAAGGCTCTATTCAGAGGCTCCCTGGCAGGTCCAATGAAGGAGAAACTGGTGAGTGCTGTCATTTCCGTGAAAGACCTGAACAAGATCTATCAGGGTGGCTTTCAGGCCTTGAAGAACATCAATCTGGATATTCACGCCGGAGAGATCTTTGCTCTGCTGGGCCCCAACGGGGCCGGCAAGACCACCCTGATAAGCATCGTCTGTGGCATCGTCAATCCTTCCAGTGGCACCGTGCTGGCGGACGGTTACGACATCGTTCGTGACTACCGGGAAGCGCGCAGCGCCATCGGGTTGGTGCCCCAGGAGCTGTCCACTGATGCCTTCGAGACCGTCTGGGATACCGTGAGCTTCAGTCGCGGCCTGTTCGGCAAACCCCGCAACGATGCCCATATCGAAAAAGTGCTGAAGGTGCTGTCTCTGTGGGACAAGCGGGACAACAAGATCATGATGCTGTCCGGCGGCATGAAACGGCGCGTGATGATTGCCAAGGCCCTGTCCCACGAACCCAAGATCCTGTTTCTGGATGAGCCCACTGCCGGGGTGGATGTGGAGCTGCGCCGGGAAATGTGGGAAATGGTGCGCCAGCTCCGTGAGCAGGGTGTCACCATCATTCTTACCACCCACTACATTGAAGAAGCCGAAGAAATGGCCGACCGGGTGGGTATTATCCGTGAAGGCGAGATTATCCTGGTGGATGACAAGGCCCGTCTGATGCAGAAGCTGGGCCGCAAGCAGCTCACCGTCCACCTGGCCGAGCCACTGCAAAGCCTGCCGGCCACGCTGGATGACGACGCCCTGGCGCTGTCGGAAGACGGTTACGGGCTGGTCTACACCTACGATGCCAACCAGGAAACCACCGGCATCGCCGAGTTGCTGCGGGCACTGAATGCTGCCGGTATCGAGTTCAAGGATCTGCATTCCCGGCAAAGCTCACTGGAAGATATTTTTGTGGATCTGGTCCACAACGGCCAGCCTGCCGCTGCCAACGCTAGTTCAGCCGGAGAGGTCTGATGAAATTGAACATGTACTCCATTCGTGCCATCTACAAATTTGAAATGGCGCGGACCTGGCGCACCCTGATGCAGAGCGTGGCGTCGCCGGTAATCTCCACCTCCCTGTATTTTGTGGTGTTCGGTTCAGCCATCGGTTCGCGCATGGTGGAAATCGATGGGGTCAGCTATGGGGCCTTCATTATTCCCGGCCTGATCATGCTGTCGCTGATGACACAGAGCATTTCCAATGCCTCGTTCGGCATCTATATGCCCACCTTTTCCGGCACCATTTATGAAGTGTTGTCGGCACCGGTTTCCTATGTGGAGATCGTCATTGGTTATGTGGGGGCAGCCGCTACCAAATCCACCATCCTGGGAATACTGATCCTTATTACCGCCAGGCTGTTTGTGGACTACGAGGTGCAGCACCCGTTCATGATGATCAGTTTTCTGCTGCTCACCGCGATTACCTTCAGTCTGTTTGGTTTTATCATTGGTATCTGGGCAGATACCTTTGAGAAGTTGCAGATTATTCCGCTGATGATCATCACCCCGCTGACCTTCCTGGGCGGCAGTTTCTACTCCATCGACATGTTGCCACCGTTCTGGCAAACCGTGACCCTCTTCAACCCTGTGGTCTACCTGATCAGTGGTTTCCGCTACAGCTTCTTCGGCAGTGCTGACGTACACATCGGCATCAGCATCGGGATGACCCTGTTCTTCCTGGCCATTTGTATCGGGCTGGTGTGGTGGATATTCAAAACCGGGTATCGACTCAAAAGTTAAAGTAGTTAAAGATCGCGCAATACTGTTTTTTAAATCCAAACGACATTAATCACGCCCAACGGATGGGCGTGATTAATGTCTTGGCGGTGGCTGTGAATCCACGAGATCAGACGGTGATTTCAATGATGTGGCTGATCAGTAATGGCACTGTTCCCCACGCTACGGCGAGCACAATCACCAGCGTGCTGATGTTGATCGAGCGCAACCTGCCAGAGGAAAAACTCCAGGCATGGAGGACGCTGCTGTTCAGTACCTCATAAATCAGACCGAACGTGAAGCCTGCTGTAAAACGGGCGATATGACTGTCGAAGATAAGCGCGATACCGCCACAGAAAATCCCGAACATGACCACGATATTGCCAATGGCCAGCCATGGGGATTTATATTTCCAGAGTGAAAGCCGGGACGCCAGGAGTTCGCCGATGCTTCCAATAACAATGCCCATAAAGATTGCCTGGTAGAACATATCGGTCAGGACTCCGGCGTGTTGGCAAAAAAATGACTTAATGTCCTGGCGGAGTCTTCCGGCTGCTCAATTTGCGGATAATGCCCCACTCCGGGATAGGTCACGAGTTCCGCGTTCTTGATTTCATTCTTGAAAAGATGGGCGTGCCGTACTGGAATAAGATAGTCATTCTGCCCCCACATGATCAAGGTGGGAACGGCTATGCTGCCCAGCTTGGCCAGGGCGTCATAGGGTGGTTTGAAAGGACGAAGTGCGAGAATGCTGGCCCTGTTATCTGCCATGCGGCTCATTTCAAACGCCCTGTCTATCCATTGTTCGTGTATCACATTCTGGTTGTCGACCAGTTGCGACAAGGCCTGCCTCACCAATGATCTGGAGCCTGTGCATCTGACAATGAATCGAATGACGGGTGTTTCCGCTAAACGGAAGCCCAGTGGTTTGAGACGCGGTTCTGCAGACTGATTAAAGCCGGCAGCAGCAATGAGTGTTAGCGAGGCGGTGGATTGCGGGTACATCAGCGCGAATATCCAGGCCGTTGCCCCTCCCAGAGAGTGCCCCACTACATGAACGTGTTCTACATGGATTGCGTCCAGAAATTCCTTGAGGAATTTGGCGCGGCCTGACAGTGAATGATCAATCTCTGGATAGGAACCGGTAAGGCCCATGCCTGGCATGTCCAGGCGCACAACGCGGAACTCCTTCCCAAGAAAAGGTTGCCACTTATCAAAATCAAACAATGAGGCCATGAATCCATGAATCAGGATGATGGTGGGGCCATCCGGATTACCCTGGTCCTGATAATGCACATGGGCTCCGTTGGGCAGTTTGATAAATCGGCTTTCCGGCGAACGGTGGCGTTCAATGATTGTCTCTCTGGGCAAATCCCTGTTCATCAAAAATGCCGCTGTCAGTAATAGAACGCCAAGAATGAGATAAAGAAATAACATCACGATGCACCTTGTATGCTGGCCTGCTTGCGTGGATAGAAGAGGTGTATCAACAGCAGGGTAGACAGAGCGATGAGTATCCCGGCAACGCCCCAGTGGTTGCTGATAAGGAAGGCGTTGGGTTGGGCTAGCGGGTTATACAGGCCGATGGTTAATGCATTGAAAAATGCGTGCATCATGATGGCTGGCCACAGGCTTCTGGCCGCTACACGGGACCAGGCCATGATGCTGCCCCAACAGGCGAGAGAGGCGGTGAACATCAGGCTGCCAACCACAGGCTGATCAGGGAACACCCAATCAAGCATAACGACCATGGGAATATGCCAGGCACCCCAAATAAGACCGCTCGCGAAGATGGAGACGCCGGTTGAAAGGCGGTTTCGCAGGGCATCAAGCAAATAGCCACGCCACATGATTTCTTCTGTGGTCGCATTGAAAAGATGCAACAACGGCGCCAGGCACAGCAGATACAGGAAGTAATTGGGAAGGCCAAGGAAGGGGGCAGGGAGCCAGTCTTTGAGTGCATAGTGCCCGGTAAAGCCCTCCAGTGGGCGAGTGTTACCGTTGATGTAGGCCAGGGTAATAGCGGATAGCACCGCAAAGGTTGCCAGCAGGCTCAAGGCGATCACCAGTTTAAAGGCCGGTTTCTTGAATAAGCCCAGCAGCTGACGGCGGTAACTCCCGGTAGCGGTCAGGACAATAATGCCGGGAATAATCTGGCATAGACCGAATACGAGAAAGGGGACCTGGGTGATCCCGCCTTCCCGAGCCACAAGCAGGCAAAAGAGGATTTGCGCTGCAAACGTTGTCATCATGATGGTGATCAGGTATCCAGGTTGGAAAGCACGCATTTTGCCGATTCCTGTCAGGTTTCGGTGCACAATAGAGCGGTCTTTCGGCCAGGCCTATTACCTGGTTGGTCATAGAAAATCGGTGTAAGCACGATAGGATGCCTGAGATGAATGGATACGGTGATCTTTTGCGTACCTGGCGTAAGGCTCGTGCTTTGAGTCAGTTCAAGCTGGCGGAATTCTCCGGCGTTTCCCAGCGCTACCTGAGCTTTCTGGAAACCGGGAAGGCGCACCCGACACGCGCGATGGTCTTGTGCCTGTCCGAGTATTTAGGGGTCGCCCGCCTGGAAACAAATCGTATGTTGCTGGCTGCCGGCCATGCGCCCCTCCCACAGCTTGAAACAGGTATCCGCCAGGATGAAGAAGGACTGCGTGCGGCATTGAAGGCACTGCTGGATGCCATTAATCCGGTGCCCTGTGTGGTGGTGGACAGAGCCTGGGATATGGTTGACCACAATGCGGGGTTCGAGCGGTTGATCGGACAGTTTGTCGACCCGGTAACCGTCTGGTCTGACATGGCAAAAGGTAAACCCCGTAATCTGGCTAGACTCTTTTATCACAAGGAGGGGTTGTGCTCTTACGTCGCCAATGGCTCGTTGATAGGTCGCCAGACAATTTTCAGGCTTTTGCGCGAACAGCTGGTGCAGCCGCATGATGATGCGCTACACGAGCTACTCAAGGAGCTGTTGGAGTCGCCGCTGATGCCCGACGACTGGAGGAATATGTTGCAGCAAAAAACCGGGCTATCCGATGCCGGGTTGCCCCAGTCTTATGAGTTACAGATGCAGGGTGATACGGGATTGCTTCGCTTCGCCGTATTACTGGCAACTACCGGCACGGAGCTGGATTTGTCAGAAGCCAGTTTCCGGCAAGTGACGTTCCTGCCGCTAGACGAAAAAAGCCATCAATCAATACAGTAATGAGCTTCCTGGCTAGCGGGATACTATTTTCTAGATCCAGACGATAGAGGCCGCGCCCAACCACTGGGCGCGGCCTCTATCGTTGCATCCAAGAAAACGTTTGCCGCGTAGTTATCCATTCTCAATTATCAATTGCCCCTACGCGCTTATCTGCTCTCCCCGCAACTTCAACACATCCGCTTTCGGTGGGGCGCCGAACATGCGGCTGTATTCGCGGCTGAAATGGGAGGGGCTTTCGTAGCCTACCCGGTAGCTGGCGGTGGCCGCTTCCAGGCCTTCGGTGAGCATCAGGCGCCGGGCTTCGTAGAGGCGCAGTTTTTTCTGGAACTGCAGTGGCGACATGCGGGTGACCTGCTTGAAGCTGTGAAACAGGGTGGACTCGCTCATGTTGGCTTCTTCTGCCAGTTCCTTCACTCGCAATGGTTCGGTGTAACGGCCGCGCAGGGTGGAGATCACCCGGGAAATCCGGTTGGCCTGGGAGTCCGCAGCCACGAACTTGCGCATGCGCGGGCCCATCTCGCCAATCAGTGCCCGGTAGATGATTTCCCGGCGTGCCAGCGGTGCCAGCACCTGAATATCGTCCGGGGAATCCAGCAGGCTCAACAGTCGATACAGGGCGCCCTGCATGCGTTCGTCCATGTAGGACATACACAGGCCGCAACTGATTTCCGGGCAGGGGCTGTCCGGGTCGAAGCTGGCCACCTTGTCGCCCAGTTCCAGTACCAGATCGGTCACTTCCTGCGGGTCCACGGTAATCTTGGCAGCCAGATAGGGGCGATCCTTGCAGGCATCGACGATCTGCCCCTGTACTGGCAGATGCACGGAACTGGCCAGGTAGCTCATGGGGCCGTAGACAATTTCGCGGTCGCCGAGCTGAATGGTCTTGGTGCCCTGCAGAATAAAAATCAGCGAGGGTTCATAGACCGTTGAACCGCACGCCGTCAGCCCGTCGGAACGGTACAGCTCCACGCCGCCGATGGCAGTGGGGCTCATGCCGCTGCCGTCAGCCCAGCGGCCGACGATGTCGGCCAGTTGCTGCTGGGGGCCGGCGCTGAGATTGCGGGGTAACTCCGGGGTTGTCACGGTCATGGCCTGTCCTCCTGTTGCCGGCAGTATACGCAGAGCGCTGCCGGCCCGTGTGCCCATTGAGTCACTTTCTGCAGGATCAGGCAATCACTGCGCAGAAACCGGCAACCCGCCGTGGCTGCGCTGCGGGATATGACAAGTCGGGATCCTGCCGCCTGACTTGCCCGTAAGACTTGCTTGCGTACCCGGTGCGTATGCCGGAATCGGCTTTGTGCAGTCTTTTGGGGAATGCTGGGGGAGACACTGCTTTTTCCTTTCGCTGCTGTCACTTGCCTGAAATTACAATGAAAGCGCAAATTCATATTGGCTAATTGCTCCCTCGTTTCGGCCGCTTTGTGGCCTGCCTACAGAATCAGGCAATCTTCACGCAGTAACCCGCTACCGTCATCGCGCCACCGCCCCGTATCTTGTTTGACCTGTCAGGTAATCGTTTTCTCAGCCCTGCGGCACTTTGATTGGCGTACGTCATCAGCTGCGGCCAGAGAGAAAACCTATGGCGGGGATAGCAAGAAGCCGGGGTCGATGTTTGTTGACCTCAACTTAGCTTGAGGAAATAAAGTCGCTGATCTGTTGGGAGGATTCTGTTCGTCTGAGAACGAATCAACCCGATATTTTTTTGCACTCTGTCGAATATTGTCGCGCGTATTCGATAATTCGGCAGAGCTGGGTGGTGATAACAGGAGTTGCGGAAATGGAAAGTCTGAGTGGAGAAAGTGCCAGCGGTGCCGGTGTCTACTGGGGGCTGTTGGTCGCGTTGATGGCAGCGGTGTTTCTGGCCGGTTGTGATGCCCGCAGCGAAGGTGGGCAGCAGATGCCGCCGCCGGAAGTGGATGTGGCCCAGGTGATTGCCGAGCCGGTAACCCTGTGGGAATCCTTTACCGGTCGCGTGGTGGCACCGGAAACCGTGGAGCTGCGGCCGCGGGTCAGTGGCTATATCGACCAGGTGGCGTTCGAGGAAGGGGAACTGGTGAAGGCTGGAGACCTGCTGTTCCAGATCGATCCGCGCCCTTACCGGGCTCGCCTGCAGGCGGCCCGGGCGGAACTGGAGCAGGCCAGAAGCCAGCTGGAACTGGCAAGCAGCGAAGCGGGCCGGGCGAAAACCCTGCTGGAAAGCCGCGCCATTTCCCGTGAGGAATATGACCAGCGCAGTGCTGCCCTGCTCAGCGCCAAGGCGCTGGTGAATGCAGCACGGGCGTCGGTGGATACCGCTGAACTGGATCTGCAGTACACCCGCGTTACCGCGCCGGTGGATGGTCGCACCGGTCGCGCCATGGTCACCCGTGGCAACCTGGCTAACGCAGACCAGACCCTGCTGACCACGCTGGTGTCGGTGAATCCCATGCATGTGTATTTCGAAGCCGATGAGCAATCCGCGTTCGAGAGCCTGCAGGTGCCCGGCGCGGGGAAGTCCGCCTCGGTGCGGATCGGCCTGTCCGGGGAAACCGGGTATCCGCACCGTGGCACGCTGGATTTTATCGACAACCGTCTCAACAGCGGAACCGGCACCTTGCAGTACCGGGCGGTGCTGGACAACACGGCTGGCATTTTTAAACCGGGCCAGTTCGCCCGGGTGGAAATGCCGGTGGCAAAACTGGATCGCGCCCTGCTGGTCAGCCGCAAGGCGGTAATGACCGACCAGGATCGTCGTTTCGTCTACGTGGTGGATGACAACAATCAGGTGGCGCGCCGTCAGGTGACACCGGGCCGGTCGGTGGACGATCTGCTGGTGATCCATAAGGGGCTGGAGAACGGCGACAGGGTGATCGTCAACGGTATCCAGAAAGTGTTTGGCGATGGCATGCCGGTGCAGCCGAATCAGGTGGCCATGCGCGCCAGCAACGACGAGCAGTCCGCCATCGCGGTGGCCCAGCCGTAATTAATCAACGCCGGGCAGTCGCCCGGCGTTACCAAGGGAACGACAACGCGCAGCAGTGCCATGCCACTGCTGACAGGAGTCTTTTGCCATGAATTTCTCGCGTTTCTTCGTCGACAGACCGATTTTTGCCGCGGTGTTGTCGATCATCATTTTTGCGGTGGGCCTGATCTCGCTGCCCAGCCTGCCGGTGAGTGAATACCCGGAAGTGGTGCCGCCGTCGGTGGTGGTGCGCACGGTATATCCCGGTGCCAACCCCAAGGTGATTGCCGAAACCGTGGCCACGCCGCTGGAAGAATCCATCAACGGCGTCGAGGGCATGATGTACCTCAAGTCCGTGGCCGGTTCCGATGGCGTACTGCAGATGACGGTGACCTTCCGCCCGGATATCGATGCGGACGATGCTACCGTGCGGGTGCAAAATCGGGTCAGCCAGGCGCTGGCGCGCCTGCCCGAGGATGTGCGGCGGCAAGGGGTAACTACCCAGAAGCAGTCGCCCACCTTCCTGATGGTGGTGCACCTGACCTCCCCGGACGGCCTCTACGATACGCTTTACCTGCGCAACTATGCCCGCCTGCATGTGCGTGATGCGCTGGCGCGGATTCGTGGTGTGGGCGATGCCCAGGTCTTTGGTGGTGGTGACTACGCCATGCGTGCCTGGCTGGACCCGGACAAGATTGCCGCCCGCAGCCTGACCGCCGGGGATGTGGTGGGTGCCATGCGCGAGCAGAACGTGCAGGTCTCCGCCGGCCAGCTGGGCGCCGAGCCCATGCCGAGCAGTGATTTTCTGACCCTGATCAATGCCCAGGGGCGGCTGCGCACGGTGGAAGAGTTCGGTGACATCGTCATCAAGAGCGGTGCTGACGGCGAGATCGTGCGGCTCTCGGATGTGGCCCGCCTGGAGCTGGGCGCTGGGGATTACACCCTGCGTGCGCAACTGGATAGCAAGGATGCGGTGGCCATCGGTATCTTCCAGGCCCCCGGTGCCAACGCCCTGGAAATCCGTGATCAGGTGGTCAGCACCATGGACGAAATTGCCACCCGGTTCCCGGCCGGGGTGGAATACGAAACCGTCTATGACACCACCATCTTTGTCAGCGATTCCATCAAGTCGGTGATCAAGACCCTGCTGGAAGCGGTGCTGCTGGTGGTGCTGGTAGTGACCCTGTTTTTGCAGACCTGGCGGGCGTCCATTATTCCCCTGCTGGCGGTGCCGATTTCCATCGTAGGGACGTTCGGCGCGCTCTATCTGCTCGGCTATTCCATCAATACTTTGACGTTGTTCGGCCTGGTACTGGCCATCGGCATTGTGGTGGACGACGCCATCGTGGTGGTGGAAAACGTGGAGCGGAATATCGAGGAAGGGCTGACGCCCCTGGCCGCCGCCCACCAGGCCATGAAGGAAGTGTCCGGGCCCATCGTGGCCATCGGCCTGGTTCTGTGTGCGGTGTTTGTGCCCATGGCATTTCTGGATGGTGTTACCGGACAGTTCTATCGGCAATTCGCGGTGACCATCGCCATTTCCACGGTGATCTCCACCATCAACTCGCTGACCCTGTCGCCGGCGTTGGCGGCCATGTTGCTCAAGCCTCATAGCGCACCGAAGGATCGCCTTACCAAAATCATCGATGCCCTGTTCGGCTGGTTGTTCCGGCCGTTCAACCGCTTCTTCAATGCCAGCTCCGAGCGTTATCAGGGTGGCGTCGGCCGCTCCCTGCGCCACCGCGGTATGGTGTTCGTGATCTATGCGCTGTTGCTGGCAGGCACCGGGTTGATGTTCAAGGTGGTGCCGCCGGGCTTTATTCCCACTCAGGACAAGATGTACTTGATCGCCGGCGTAAAACTGCCGGAGGGAGCCTCCCTGGAACGGACGGATCAGTTGCTGCAGCGGGTGGTGGATATCGGTATGGAGACCGAGGGTGTATCCCATGCGGTGGCCTTCCCGGGGCTCAATGCCCTGCAGTTCACCAACACCTCCAATACCGGCCTGGTATTCTTCCCGCTGGCGCCGTTTGATCAACGCAGTCGCAGCGCTGCCGAGATCAATGAAGAGATCAACGGCCGCATCGCCGGTCTCAAGGAAGGTTTTGCCTTCTCCTTTATGCCGCCACCGATTCTCGGTCTGGGCAATGGCAATGGCTACCAGATGTTCATCGAAGATCGTGGCAACCTGGGCTACGGAGAACTGCAGAACGCGGTGAATGCGTTCCAGAATGCGATAGCACAGACGCCGGGCATGGGCTTTCCCATCACCAGCTACCAGGCCAATGTGCCGCAGCTCAATGCGGAAGTGGATCGCGAACGAGCCAAGGCCCAGGGCGTCCCGCTCACCGGGCTGTTCGATACCCTGCAGACCTATCTTGGCTCCACCTACGTGAACGACTTCAACCGTTTCGGTCGCACCTGGCAGGTGATCGCCCAGGCGGATGCGCCGTTCCGTGACAGCGTCACCGACATCGCCAACCTGAAGACCCGCAACATCCATGGCGAGATGGTGCCCATCGGTTCCATGGTGACCATCAGCGAGGATTTCGGCCCGGACCCGGTGCTGCGTTACAACGGCTATCCGGCGGCGGACCTGGCCGGCGAGGCGGACCCCGGCATGCTGTCCTCGGCCCAGGCCATGGAGGTGCTAAGCAACATCGCCGAGGAGGTGCTGCCCGCTGGCATGACGTTCGAATGGACCGACCTGAGTTACCAGCAGGCCACCCAGGGCAATGCGGCGCTGCTGGTGTTCCCGTTATCAATCCTGTTGGTGTTCCTGGTGTTGGCCGCCCTGTACGAAAGCTGGACCCTGCCGCTGGCAGTGATTCTGATCGTGCCCATGTGCATGCTCTCGGCACTGCTCGGCGTGTGGTACTTCGAGGGTGACAACAACATCTTCGTGCAGGTGGGTCTGGTGGTGCTGATCGCGCTGGCCTGCAAGAACGCCATTCTGATCGTGGAGTTTGCCCGCGAGCTGGAACTGCAGGGCATGGGCGTGGTGGATGCAGCGCTGGAAGCCTGCCGTTTGCGGCTGCGCCCCATCATCATGACCTCCATCACCTTTACCGCCGCCGTGGTGCCACTGGTGCTGGGTAGCGGTGCCGGGGCGGAAGTGCGTCAGGCGCTGGGTGTAGCGCTGTTCTTCGGCATGCTCGGGGTGACGATGTTCGGGTTGTTCCTGACCCCGGTGTTCTATGTGGCGTTGCGCAAACTGGCCGGCGGCAAGCGACCGGTGAGCCAGCACGAATCCACCATGGACGGCGACCCCCATGGTCAGAGAGAAGGAGAAAACCATGCGTAAGTTGTCGATTGCCACCGCCACCCTGTTGCTGAGTGCCTGCGCGGTGGGGCCGGATTATGAAACGCCGCCCACCCCGGAGCCGGCAGTGTTCCATGCCGCTGGCGAAACCACAGCTTCCCGTGAGCAGGCCGAGCAGCAGTTCTGGGCTGGTTTTGAGGATCCGCTGCTGGGGCAGCTGATTGAGCAGACCCTGGCTGCCAACCACAGCCTGCAGGCCGGTCTGGCGCGCTACGACCGGGCCGCGGCGTTGCTGTACGGCGCCAAGCGGGAGCAGTGGCCCAGCATTACCGCCAGCGCCAGCGGTGCCGAGCAGCACCTGGCGGATGTGGAGCGAACCCCGCCCGGTGCCGGCCCGGAACGGGTGGAGCTTTACCAGGCCGGCATCGCCGCCAACTGGGAGCTGGATCTGTTCGGTCGCCTGCGTCGGGCCACCCAGTCGCAACGGGCCCAGCTGCAAGCCGCCGGTGCGGATCTGGGGGCGCTGCAAGTGGCGTTGGTGGGGCAACTCGCCAGTAGCTACTTTGAGTTGCGTGGCCTCCAGCAGCAGTTACAGGTGGCCGAGCAGAACGTGGCCTTGCAGGAAGAAACGCTGGCCATTGTGTCGGCGCGGGTGGATGCCGGGCGCGGTACCGAGTTCGACCGGGTTCGTGCCCGTTCCCAGCTGCAACGCACGCGGGCAGAGCTGCCTACCCTGCGCGCCGGTATCCGTGGCGCCATGCATCGCATCGCTGTGCTCACCGGCCAGACGCCAGCAGCACTGATTGCCACGCTGGCGCCCGATAGCGGTTTGCCGGAGACGTTGCCGGTGATTCCGGTGGACAGTCCCGGTGATGTGCTGCGCCGTCGCCCGGATATTGCCGCGGCGGAACGGCGACTGGCAGCGGCCACCGCGCGCATCGGCGTGGCCACGGCAGACCTGTTCCCGCGCTTTACCCTCAGTGGGTTGCTGGGGTCGGTGGCAGCGGACAGCAGTGACCTGTTCACCGGCCCCGCCGACACCCGGCGGGTAGCGCTGGGCATCGACTGGACCTTCCTGGATCACGGCAAGGTCAAGGCGCGCATTGATGCCGCCGACGCGGATAGCCGCGCCGCCCTGGCGGACTACCAACAGGCGGTGTTGTCTGCCCTGGAAGACACCGAGACCCGTCTGGTCCGTTACCAGCGAGCCCGTGAGCGGGCCGCGCATCTGGAGCAGGCGGCAGAGGATGCCGAGCAGGCCGCCGAGCTGGCCCGCACCCGCTATGAACGTGGTTTTATCGGTTACTTCGAGGTGCTCGCCGCCGAGCAGGAACTGACCGCCACCCGCGATGCCCGGGTACGCAGTCAGACCGATGTGGTGCTGGCCATGGTGGACGTGTATCGGGCCTTGGCCGGCGCCCCGACCCCCAAAGCCGAGCAGTAGAACCGTAGGGTGGATTAGCCTGAAAGGCGTAATCCACCAGCCTGCCACAAGTGGTGGATTACGCCCTGCGGGCTAATCCACCCTACCTCTCTGTTTCCTTCGGTCGATCGCTTATACCTCATTTAGGGGATGTGGCCGTTGCTGTCGGCGCTTACTCTGGTCTTACATGGGGGCGCTGGTATCGGGATATCTGCTGGCCTGACCCATGATCACGTTTATCGTGTCGAGCGTGGGCAAACGGATTTCATACAATGAGAGGGTCATCATGAAAATTCAGAGTCTGGTTTTGCTGTTATCCATGGCGATGGCATCGGTTGCCGGAGCGAACGGTGCCCTGGCCATCGACAGTAATCAGGGGGATCAATACGGCTTCAGTTATGATTACGGCAGCATGTCCGAAGCGCAGAGTCGTGCCTTGAGCGAATGTGGCTATGGCTGCCGGGTGGTGCAGACTTTTTCGTCTGGTTGCGCGGCCTATGCCGCAGACCAGGCGCGGGGCAGCACGGCCTATGGGTGGGGCACCGCCTACAATGGTGGCCAGGCACAAAATACTGCATTGCAGTACTGTCGCAGCCAGGGTGGCCAACAGTGCATGGTGCGCGCCTGGGGATGTAACTCGAACTAACCGCTGGCGGGCCATCAGGGCCCGCCACACTTGTTTTTAGCGCCTTCTACTCATCACGCGTAGAAGGCACTAATGGCCTCGTCTCTTTTGCGGCTCTGCAGGAAGCGGATCACGGCCAGCAAGCCATGGCCGAGCAGAAGACCGCTGGCCAGCAATAGCCACAACACATTGATCAGCGATTCCTTTGCCGTGTCTCTGTTGCGGGTCAGATCCAGGCTGAGTACCGGGCTGGAGCCGTCGTCATTCTGGTATGCCGTTACCATCCCCTCCAGCTGAAAGGGTTCTCCCTCCGGGTTGTCGATCATGGTGAGCAGGCCGCCGAGCATGGCGTACCTGTCATAGCCACTCAGCGTTTCCAGGGCGGGAGGCAGCCTACCTTGCTCTACCTGGATCAGCACTCCCCCTTGCTGGCTGCCGGCAATCTCTTGCGCGATCGGGATACTGCGCTCGGCGTTGAGAGTGTCGACCAGCTGGTGAATGCGTTTTCTCAGTGAGCGGGCCAGGGTTTCACTGGTGACGGCGGTGACGGGTTCGTCGCTATCCTGGCGTGCCATAACCTGTTCCCTGAGAGCAGGCCACTGCTCCGGGTTGCTATCCAGGGTGAATGCCAAACGCTCCAGTATGAAACGCTGGGTGCGCTGGCATTGGTGGCTGATGTCCGGGCTGACATCGTCCGGCCCGCAGGCCGCATCCAGTGCGTCGATAATGGCGGGCAGATTGCTGAACATGACCGGGCTGCCATCACGATAGGTGTTCCAGCCCTGCATGGTGGCGATCAATGACAGGTAGCGGTCTTTCTCGGTCAGCAACAAGTCCCGGTCCTGTAGCTGCTTGATCACTGGCGGTGGTGCCTGAGGGTTGGCTTGCGGAGCGTCGGCGCCCCAGTAGAGATGCCGGCAGTTGAATGCGGGATAGTGACTGTCTGTGTCCACGGCACAATGGCCGTTACCGTTGAGGCTGATCAGGGTGCCGGGGGAGGGCGGTTGCTTCAGTAGCGCCCCGGGGTCCTGAAACGTGACCATCCCGGTGCCGCCAAGCCAGTGGCCGGTAAACAGCACATCATCGACGGTCTGGCTGGCATCGCTGAGCGGAAACAGCAGGGCAATGGCGCCGACGATGGCGAGGGTCAGATGACGTCCCCAGTAGACCGGAGGAAAGCGGCGTACTTCCTGATCCAGCGACATCCGGTTGCCGTAACTGACGACGCTGTAATCGTCGACCCGGATGGCCATCTCCTGGTTCTGGCCGTCTTCGTAGGTAATAAAGGGGCGCCAGTGGTCCGGCAGGTTGAAGCCGATACTTTCGTTGAGCGTGACGGATATCTGCACGTTGTTGTGTTCGTCCACGCCCACCGGAGTCAGACGAATCTGCCCGTAGACCTGGTTGACCTTCAACGGTTCGCCGGGGGAGGGATGACGAAAGAATTGATAGAGGGCGAACAGGGCGGCCAGCAGGCTGACCGACAGGCAGATCGTCAGCACCAGGGTGGTATCGGCGGCCAGGGAAATAGCGAGGCAGACGAACACAATCGTCCAGAGAAAAGCGGGTAGCAAGGCCGCGCCGCGACCATGTCGGGCTTCCATTTCCGCGTCGCTTTCCTGTCGCTGCTCGCGGATGGTCAGTGAATCGCTCCGGTCGTCTTCTGTCTCGTTGTCATCGGCATTAAACACCCGTGACAGCTCACCGTATTCGCCGCTTTCCCACTGGTTTTGTTTCTGTTCACGGCGCTGTTCTCGCTCTTCTCCTTCGGCAAGGGAGAAGTCATCGTTGAGCGCAATCACGATGGCCTGCTTCTCGGCCAGTACTACCAGGGCGTCATTGTGTTCGCGGAGAAAATAGTCCGCATCGTAGGGCAGCAATACTTCCACGCCACCGATGGTGTCATGCCAGACCGTATTGCCATTGGTTTCCAGGCCATGGCGCAGGTAGGGGCCACTGAGCGGGTAGACCTCGTTGCTGGTGAGTTCGCCCAGGGTTTTGCTTTCCGCCTGGGCAATGATCTTGCCGAGCAGGCGATGCTCGGCGGCATCCAGATTCCGTTGCGGTGTTGTTTCCTGGCGAAAGGTGGCGAGGGTTTTCAATGAGGCTTTCTTGCGACTCTGATAGACGATGACGCTGTAAATCGTAGAGCCGAGAAGAACGAGTATGAGGAGGATTTTCAGTATGGCCAGCGCTTCCATGGCAGTCCCTTCCTGTGTGAAAACCGGGAAGGATACGGATTGGCCATAACTGTGGCATCCGCCAATGGCGGAAATTGCTGTGGGCTGTGACTGACGTCACAGCCCGTTTTGTGATGTCAGTCGATCACGGTGAAGGTCATGCCGGCTTTTTCCTGCAGACGCTTGAGCAGCGAATCGCCGAGCAGGGACGCGGTGGTCCAGAAACCGCCAGCGGCATCCGCCGGCACATCCTGCGCCAGGCAGGCTGCAGCCTGGCCGAGCAGCTTGGCGGTGGAGCCGTAGCCCGGGTCCGCATCGCCGGTCACTTTCACCCGGATGCTGTCGTCGCTGTCGGTAACCCCTACAAAGCTGATGTCGTCGACGCCGCCTTTCTGGCCTTCCGGGCTGGGGCCCTCGCCGGGCTTCGGCCCCACGAACTTGTTCAGCAACCAGCGGGTGTGCTTGATGGCGCCGTCCGTAAAGAACCGGCCGCTGCCGGTTCCTATCCCCCGGGCTTTCTTAATCCCGCCCATGCCCTGCC
>NZ_JBNPEC010000238.1:0-2478 GCF_051117345.1 Alcanivorax sp. | reverse complement strand
CCAGCCATGACTGCCAGCCCAGGCGGCCAGCAGCAGGAAGACCACAGTGGGCATGCCCGGAACGACCACACCGATCATCCCCAGCAAAACGAACAGGATCGCCGTTGAGCGCCAGCACAACACCCTGACTGTCTCCATGTCTCCCCTCCTTAGAACAGGCAATGGCCCCGCGAGAGAGTCATTACAGCATGCCCGATTTTCGGGGAATAAAAAAACCCGCCGGACGGCGGGTTTTGCGGATCAATCGACGTGATAGGCCAGCGGATCGTCCAGAGCCGTCTCAGCTTCAGCCGCCTCCGGAGTGGCAGCTGGCCCGGAAACCGCTCTCATGCGCTCCTGCAGCTCTTCTGCGCTCACCGGCTGACCATTGAGGCTCAGGGCGCCACCATTGGCGTTGAGCACACTGCTCCAGCGCTCGCCCTGCCTTTCTACCACGCCCTGCTCGGCCAGGGCTGTCAGCCGGGCGACGTAGGACGCCGGCACCAGTGACTCGTGCATGTCCACACGCACCTGCACATCCAGCATCTGCTGGATTTGCGCCTCATTGAGTGCCATCAGCTCGTCGGCCGGCAGGTTGTTGCCATCCAGCCCCAGGTAACGGGCCTTGCTGTCGACGGTGAGCTGCCGCTCGCCCTGGTGGTCCACCAGCATTTGCAGTGACAGCGCACTGTCACCCGGGTGCAGCAGTTGCTCCGCAGCCACCTGGGTCATTTCTGCCAGCAAGGTCTGGATACGTACCATCTGTTGCTCCATATCCTGCTCACCATCGCCGGACAGGGCGCCCATCAGTGCCCGGGTCTGGATTTCATCCATTTCCCGGTTAAGGGCGTGCACCTTGACCAGTGCCTGTCGGTCCAGACCGGCGTAGTCCATGCCCAGGTAAGCGCTGTCCATGGGCAACGGCACCATTGGCCCGCTGATATTCTCCAGCCATAAGCGGCTGTCACCGCTAAGCGTATCGCCGTGATCCTTGCTGGTGCCCTGCAGGGTCAGATCAAACGCCAGCATCGGCAGCTCCCCCTGGGACCATCGCAACTGCTTGCCGGCCAGGTTGATATCCGCCAGCGGCACTTCACCGCCCAGCATGGCAACGATATCCACGGAACCAGTGAGCGAATCCACCGCGAAACCCATTTTCGGGGAGGACACATCCAGCCCACGCAGGGACAGGTAGGTGTTGACCGGGTAGGCGTCAGCGGTCGGACGTAACACGTCCAGCTGCAACTCCTCGAGCACCACCTTGCCCATGGGCGCCTCCAGATTCACCGGCGACACCGCCACCTTCATGGTCAGGCTGCCATCAAAACCATAGCGGCTATAACCGGTCACCGGCGGCTTGCCCTGAAAAATCTCATTGACCATGGCCGCCATCTCCGGAGGCAGCTCACTCAGATCCAGCACTTCCTCACTGGCGGCAATCCCCACAAACAAGCCATCATCGGTCCAGGCGAAGGGACCGTGGTGAATGGTGCTCAGAGAGCAGATTTGCCCGGACAACGCCGCCAGGTTCGGATTGGAGGCCAACTCGCCCTGAGCGATCAGACAGGTCACCGCCTCGGAACGGAACAGCCCGCGATCATAACGAAGCACGTCAAAGACAATATCGCTCTGCCCCGGAATCACTTCCAGGCCGGCCACTTCGTCGCGAACCAGCGTCTCGGCACGCATGCCCACATAAAACGTGGCCCCCAGCCACGCCACAACCAGCACCACAATCAGTGCAATAACCTTCTTCATGGATATCCCCTTCATCCCTGTCTGTCTTTATTTGATCGACACTATAACGAAAAACCAACATTCACGTCGCCTGCGCGGTTTTCAGGCAAAAAAAAGCCCGCCGTGCTAAGGGCGGGCTTTTTTCTGGCTCTGACGCCAGATCAGAACGCGAAGTGGTCCGCGTCCAGTTCCATCAGACAGTCCAGGCCACCTTCGATAGCGCCCTTGTGACCGGCCGCACGCGGCAGGATGCGCTTGAAGTAGAACTTGGCGGTGCTGATCTTGGCCTTGTAGAAGTCCTCATCACCGGCACCGGATTCCAGCGCAGCGTGTGCCACGGCTGCCATGCGGGCCCACAGATAGGCCAGGGTCACGTAGCCGGAGTACATCAGGTAGTCCACGGACGCGGCACCCACGTAATCCGGGTTCTGCATGGCCTGCATGCCGATGGCCTGGGTCATCTCACCCCATTCCTTGTTGTAAGCGGCCAGCGGCTCCAGCAGTTCCTTCAGGTCGGCATTGTCCGCGTTGGTTTCGCCGAACTTGTGAATGATCTTGGTGAAGGCCCGCAGGGATGCGCCCTGGGTCTGCAGCACTTTACGGCCCAGCAGGTCCAGCGCCTGAATACCGGTGGTGCCTTCATACAGAGTGGAGATACGCGCGTCACGGACGTTCTGCTCCATGCCCCACTCACGGATAAAGCCGTGGCCACCGTAGATCTGCACACCGTGGTTGGCGGATTCCAGACCGGCTTCGGTGAGG
>NZ_JBNPEC010000035.1:0-2485 GCF_051117345.1 Alcanivorax sp. | reverse complement strand
GGAAGCCGTCCACCGACGAACAACCGGGTTGGGAGTCCCCCTGGGGCCGTGGCCGCCCCGGCTGGCACATCGAATGCTCCGCCATGATCCACAAGCACCTGGGTGACGTGATCGACATCCACGGCGGCGGCCAGGACCTGATCTTCCCGCACCACGAGAACGAGATCGCCCAGGGCTGCTGCGCCCACGGCACCGACTACGTTCGCTACTGGCTGCACAACGGCTACATCAACATCGATGGCGAGAAGATGTCCAAGTCCCTGGGCAACTTCCGTCTGGTACGCGACCTGCTCACCCAATACCACGGCGAAATCCTGCGCTTTGCACTGGTCTCCAGCCACTACCGCTCGCCGCTGAATTTCTCCGCCGACGTGCTGGAGAATGCGGAGAAAGGCCTGGATACCCTCTACTACGCCCTGCTGGGTCGCGGTGAAACGGTGGAACCGGAAGCTGGCTACCAGCTGCCGGACAACCACCCGGTGCTGGAAGCCCTCAAGGATGACCTGAACACCGCCGAAGCGGTCAGCGCCCTGCATGCCATCGCCGGCGATCTGAACAAGGCAGAGCTGGCCGACAAACCGGCCCTGAAAGCCGAATTGCTGGCCGCCGCCGACCTGCTCGGCCTGCTCACCGAAGCCCCCACCGCCTGGTTCCAGAACAAGCACGCCAGCGAAGATGGCCTCAGCAACGAAGAAATCGACGCGCTGGTGGAAGAACGCACCCAGGCCAAGAAAGACAAGAACTTCGCCCGCGCCGACGAGATCCGCCAGCAACTCACCGACGCCGGCATCCAGCTGGAAGATACTCGCGAAGGCACCCGCTGGAGCCGGTAAAGGGCAAAGGCAGCTATGAGCTACTAGCTTCTAGCTGCGAGAAAAACAGGTTTTCATGATCTGAAACGTAAGAGGCCGCACCCAAACCCTGGGCGCGGCCTCTTGCGTTCAACCACCCATAATCCTGCATCGCGTCTAGCAGCTAGAGGCTAGAGGCTAGAAGCTCAAAGCTCAAAGCTCAAAGCTTCAACACCTCCATCCCCGGCAACCCCGGCAAATCTTCCCGCGTGGCATTGGCAAACTGCGGCTTCTGCAACTGCGCCTTCAACCCTTCCAGGGTCACCAGTGGCGCCCGGGTAGACACCAGGTTGGCCAGCCACACCGGCACATTACCGCCCGGGTCCACGAAGGTTTCGAATTTCACCCGTACCCAGCCGTCAGCCAGCGGCGTGATCACGAACTGGTTATCCAGGGCAGGAATACGCACAAAGCCCTGCTGCTTGTCCTTGAAGCCGTCGGCGTTCTCACTGTGCAAGTGAATCTCGCCATCGGCCTGCTGGGTGAGCGTATTGGCCAGCACCACATCCCGATCCGCCACCGGCCAGATGCCGTTGAAGCGCATATGGATACGCTCTTTCTCTTCCATGGTCAGCCGCTCCGCGCCCTGACTCTGGAATATCCACTCCGGGAAGGTATCCACGGCGGTGATCACCGCCAGTACCGAGGTGGTACTGGCTTTCAGCTCCACCACACCCTTGAAGGCCTTCACCGGGCTGTCGGACACCTCGCGCACATAGGTGGTCACCTCACCCCGCTGGTCGCCCTCATGGTTCAGCTCCCACTCGGCAGCCCAGGCGGGGGACACCAGCATCAACAACGCCAGAACAACAGCTCTCACAACAACACTCCTCACAATCAGTCCGTGCCGCAGTATGCACCCCGCTTGCCACCAGACAAGGCCCTTCCCGCAGATTGGCACAACCGGCCAACGCGTCCCGTAGGAGCCCATGCTCGCATGGCGAACCGGTGGGTGGTGGTTCGCCATGCAAGCATAGCTCCTACGGGGACAGAATCAGGCCGCCCCAGTATCAGGCTGGCATCCGCCACCGGATTGGCCGTATCATGCCCCGTTGAGTTGACACTACACAGGTCTTGATACCGTGAAATCGCTTCTGCTCGGCATGCTCTGGTTGTACCAGAAGCTGCTGAGCCCCTGGATCGGCAACCAATGCCGCTTCTACCCCACCTGCTCGGAATACGCCCGGCAGGCGGTGGAAGTCCATGGCAGCCTGCGCGGCAGCGCGCTGGCCGTGAAGCGCCTGTGTAAGTGCCACCCCTGGCATGCCGGCGGGTTTGACTATGTGCCAGGCACCGAGCCCGGTGAGGAACAGCACCGCTGCTGCGACCACTCCGCCCCGGGGGAAAACGCATCATGATGCGCGCCCGTCACGGCCTGTCGCTGTCATTGATTCTGGCGCTATTCTGCGCCCAGCTGCTGCTTGCCTGGCATGCGCCTGCGCACATCGATGCCCAGCCCCACGATCCTCACAAGGAACTGCTGGCCGCCGCCGATTGCCAGGTCTGCACCCACGGCCAGGGCATGCTCGCCCTGCCCAGCCACTATTTTCACGTGGTTTCCCAACACGCCGAACCGGCTCCGTCCGCCGTGGCAGCCCCGGTACGACGTACCCTTGAACGCCTTTCCTACCCCC
>NZ_JBNPEC010000251.1:0-2487 GCF_051117345.1 Alcanivorax sp. | reverse complement strand
CACCCCCTCTTCTCCCAGATCTGTCAGCTCGCGTGCTTCCAGTACGGTTTCGTACCCGTTCTCGGTATCACGGGTCAGCAGGGCTTGGACACTCATGATCGAACTCCTTCTGAAGCGGCTAGTTACGAGCGACTAGCTACGAGTCGCGAAACAACGCCTTTGCGACTCTGTGCGCGGCGACAATATTCTGTCGATTGGCACCCTACTTTCTCTCGCGGCTTGTGGCTCGCAGCTAGTAGCTAGTAGCTAGCTTTTAATGAATCTGTCGCTGGCTGCCACGGTGCCAGAATTTTTCTACGGCACGATGCAGGCTGGTTTCCAGAGAGAAACCGAGCCGCTCGCCCAGCTTGCGTTTGGCTTCCCACTGTACCTGATAGAGCGAATGGGTACCCTGGCGCAGTTGCAACAGTTCGTCACTGGTCATGATCTCGTCAACCAGACCCAATTCCTTGGCCTGACTGCCAAACCAGTGCTCACCGGTGGCGACCTTATCCAGATCCAGACCGCGACGATTGTCGCGGACAAACGATTTGAACAGCTGATGGGTATCTTCCAGTTCCTCCTGGAACTTGGCGCGCCCTTTTTCGGTGTTCTCGCCCAGCATGGTCATGGTGCGCTTGTATTCACCGGCAGTCATCAGCTCCACGTCGATATCGTTCTTTTTCAACAGACGATGGAAATTGGGAATCTGGGCAACCACACCAATGGAACCGATCACGGCGAAAGGCGCCGCCACAATACGATCAGCAATGCAGGCCATCATGTAACCGCCGCTGGCGGCCACTTCGTCCACGGTCACGGTCAACTTGATACCGCTATTGCGGATGCGGCGCAGCTGGGACGCTGCCAGGCCATAGCTGTGCACCAGGCCACCGGGGCTCTGCAGACGCACCAGCACTTCGTCATTCTGGGTGGCGACCTGCAGCACGGCACTGATTTCCCGGCGCAGATGATCTACCGCACTGGCCTGCACATCACCATCGAAATCCAGCACGAACAGGCGTGGTTCGACCTTGTCTTCGGTCCCTGCCTTTTTCTTTTGCTTGGCTTCCAGTTTTTCCTGCTTGCGCTTGGCTTTATGGGCTTTCTTGCGCTGTGCCTCGGGCAGGATTTCCGCCTCCAGAGAGTCCTTGAGGTCCTCAAATTCCTCATTGAGGTGGCGGACTCTCAGCTCTCCGTCCTGGCCCGCCTTGTTGCGGCCGCGGGACGCGGTGGCGGCGATGCCGCCGATCACAAACAAGATCGCTACCACCAGGGTAACGACCTTGGCCAGAAACATGCCATATTCGGATAAAAACGCGATCACTGTTTACCTGCTTGTCCGTAGGATGGGTACCTGCCCGTGGTCGGCAGATGAAAAGGAGTGGGGGGATTCTACCTAACCGAGCGGCAATGGGGTATGGCGGCCACCACAGGAATGCTGTGATGGCACTTCAAGACGATCCGTCAGCCTCAATCCCAGCCGGAAATAGCCTGCTGGGCACTGCCATTCATGGGGCGAGCGACCAGACCGGTGGCACCGGCATTCACTTCGAACAGGGCCCCTTCGGCCATGGGTAAATAGGCGGCACTGCCATAGCTGGCATCCACCAGCAGACTCCAGCCGTCCCGGGCCATTTTCCAGACATCAATACCCACCGGATCACGGTGCAGACTGTAGACAGTGCGGTCCCGGGAGCGCTCGTCTTCAAGTGCGTAGTATCGGCCGGAGATACGGTCCAACTGGTAGCCGGGCTGCAGGCCCAACAGGCTGAAAGGCATTTTCCATTTGATAATACGGGCATCCAGTTGCCACTGATCCCCTTTCAGGCGGAAGTCTTCGGTGGTGCCATCGGTGCGGGTAACGGTGGCAATGAAGGACTGCTCACCGGACTGACGGAAGCTGACCGTGGCCACGGACACTTCCTGAGCGTATTCACGGTAGCCGTAGATATTCAGGGCGAACAGGCTCAGATAGATAGCCAGCCCTACCATTAACAGCCCCGCTGTGCCTTTCAGCCATTGCATCAACCATTGCTGGCGCAGCAGCACCCAGGCGCCCAGCAAGACGAAAAGCAGGCTGAAAATAAAAATCACCAGAGGCGCGAGTGTGTAATTCATTGCTTCTGTCCTTTATTGGAAACGCGCTACCCAATGGTCAATCAGGGTTCGGGCGATACTGCCGGGTGGCGGTATCATTGGCAGCGACCGGTAGTGAAACCAGTCCGCTGCGACTATCTCGTCATCATCAATACAGATTTCCCCACCGGCATAGTCTGCGTGAAAGCCCAGCATCAACGAGTGGGGAAACGGCCATGACTGGCTGGTGAGATATCGAAGATTGCTCACCTCGATGCCGCTTTCTTCCCGCACTTCGCGGGACAGAGCCTGCTCCGCCGACTCCCCTGCCTCCATGAAACCTGCCAGACAGGAATACATCCCTTCCGGGAAACGGGTTGAGCGCCCCAACAATGCATGCTCGCCGCGGGTCACCAGAGCAATGATGCA
>NZ_JBNPEC010000252.1:0-2488 GCF_051117345.1 Alcanivorax sp. | reverse complement strand
CCCCGCCCAATTCTTGCTGGCGGGGCTATCTGCGCTGCTGGAAGCGAAATAATCGGTCAGCTCCGGACCTGTATCGTACCGTACCGGCAGCACAAACAGCACCACATCGTAGTCGAAGTTGTCCAGCCGCTCCTTGTAGGCAGCGGGTTCCACTTCCCGGTAATCTGCCTCAATACCCAGGCGCTTCAGGTTACGGAACCAGGGGGCGAGTATGCGGTAAATGCCGGGGTTGTGATAATTGAGAACGGTAAAGCGAAGCGGTTTGCCTTGCGCGTTGACCAGCTTGTGATCCTGCAGACGCCAACCGCTTTCCTGCAGCAATGATAGTGCCTCGCGCATGCGATTGCGGATCTGTCCGCTGCCATCATTCACCGGGGGATGGATATCAGCGCTGAAGAAATTGTCTGGCAGATGCCCGGCCTGATCCTCCAACAGCGCTTGCTCTTCAGCGGTTGCGGGAACCGGGGCAGAGTAGGGGCTATTGGGAAACCAGCTGACAGTGCGGGTATAGGCATTACTGAACAAATTGCGATTGGACCATTCAAAGTCAAACAGCAGGCTGGCAGCCTTGCGCACATTCAGGTCATTAAACGGCGCTTTACGGGTATTGAAGAAGAAAGCCTGCACCGGACGCGGCATCTGGTGAGGGATTTCCTGTTTGATGATCTGATCCTGTTCAACGGCAGCAAAGTCGTAGGCGGTGGCCCAATGCTTCGAGCTGTAGTCGTAATGCAGATCATAATCCCCGGACTTGAAGGCTTCAAAACCCACGTCCGCATCGCGGAAAAACTCGAAGACTACCTGATCAAAGTTGTAGCGGCCTCGGTTAACCGGAAGGTTCGCTGCCCAGTAATCCTTGACCCGTTGGAAAACGACCTGCTTACCCGGTTTAACCGAGCTGACCTGATAAGGGCCGCTGGACAATGACGGAGTCAGGGTGGCCCGCTCGAAATCGTGCTTCTCCCAATAATGTTTGGGCAGGATGGGGATCGAGCCGACCACCAGGGGTAAATCCTTGCGGCCTTCCTTGAAGGTGAATTTCACGGTGAGCGGGTCCACTACCTCGACATCGGCCAGGTCAGCCAGCTGCAAGGTATACTCGGGCTTTCCCTTGCTGAGCAGAATGTCAAAGCTGAACACCACGTCTTCGGCGCGGATCGGGTGGCCGTCATGGAAGCGGGCCTGCTCGCGGATGCGGAAAGTGGCCCAGCTGCGGTCATGAGGATATTCCACCCATTCGGCGATCAGGCCATAGGCTGCGCCGGCTTCATCGCCGAGGCGATTATGGGACTGGTTGCCCATCAGCAAGCTGTCGGCCAGTTCGGTGACACCGTACATCTGCATGCCGGGGGTATCGGCAGGGCTGATGCCCTTGAGGATATAGGGGTTGAGGCTGTCAAAGGTGCCCTGGCCATAAAGGCGCATGGTGCCGCCTTTGGGGGCATCCGGGTTGACGTAATCAAGGTGCTGAAAGTCGGCAGGGTATTTGAGGTTGCCGAAGGGATGATAGCCGTGGCTGCGAGTTACCTCGGCGTGGCAAGCCACGCCGAGGAGCAGGGCCGCAAGGGCCAGAAAGGGTCTAGAACGTTTTGCGAATATCAACGTAGAGTGTCAGCCGTTGCCCGGGTTTAATGTAACGATTGCTGGCTACACGGTCGTTCCAGCTCTTGATGTCGTTCACCGATACATTAAAGCGGTCTGCAATGGCATACAAGGAGTCTCCGTTGCGTACGGCATAGCGTAGTTTGCGGACCATCTTGTCATTTTCCGGCGGGACTGCGCTGCTGGTCTGAGCCGATTCGCTCCACACGGCGAGGGATTGGCCGATACTCAGGCTGTCGCCGGGCGCCATGTTGTTCCATTTCGCCAGCTCCTTCACGCCAACACTGTAGCGACGGGAAATCTCCCACAGGGTGTCGCCGGATTGCACGGTGTAATTGACCCGTTGCCGACCTTTACGCTCCCGGGACTGATTGGCGGCCAGGCGAGAATCTTCGCTCAGGCTGTAGTCGCCTTGCCCGGACGATGGCCCCGGAATCAGCAGGGTGCGACCGGCGATGATGGTGTTACCGTTCAGCTTGTTGATGCTGCGCAGGACTTGTGGCGTGGTGCGATGTTTACGGGCAATGGCGCCCAGGTTATCGCCGGGGCGGATTTCGTAGCGGGCCCACTGCATGCGCTGGTCATGGGGCAACTCGGCCAGCCCGGTACGGAAGCGCTCTTCCCGGTCGACCGGAACGAGAAGACGGTGGGGACCATCTGGCGAGGTGGCCCAGCGGTTGAAGGAAGGGTTAAGCAGATAGAGCTCTTCGACGGAAATATCCGCCAGTCGGGCGGCCTGTGTCAGGTCAATCTGGCCACCGATGTCCACGCTGCTGAAATAGGCTTCATTACGGATCGGATGCAGGGTGACGCCGTAGCTTTCCGGGTCTTGCACGATCTGGGCAATGGCCAACAGCTTGGGAACGTAGGCGGTGGTCTCCCGCGG
>NZ_JBNPEC010000070.1:0-2497 GCF_051117345.1 Alcanivorax sp. | reverse complement strand
GCAGATCATTGCCGGGTTCCTGAAACTGGGCAATTTGATGCGCTTTGTCTCCCGTTCGGTGGTAACCGGGTTTGTGAATGCGCTGGCGATTCTGATTTTCATGGCCCAACTGCCGGAACTGGTCGGGGTGACATGGCATGTTTACGCCATGGTGGTTGCCGGGTTGGCGATCATTTATCTGCTGCCATTGCTGACCACCGCAGTACCATCACCACTGATCTGTATTGTCGTGATGACCGGTATTGCCATGTATCTGGGGCTGGATGTGCCCACCGTCGGCGATAAGGGTGATTTGCCGGACAGTCTGCCGGTCTTCCTGCTGCCGGATATTCCGCTCAACCTGGAAACCCTGAAGATTATTCTGCCGTATTCATTGGCTCTTGCCGTGGTAGGCCTGCTGGAATCCATGATGACGGCTACCATCGTGGATGATCTGACCGATACCGATAGCGAGAAGAATCGCGAATGCAAAGGGCAGGGCGTCGCCAATATCTTTTCCGGTTTCCTGGGCGGCATGGCGGGCTGCGCCATGATCGGCCAGTCCGTAATCAATGTGAAATCCGGCGGCCGCAAGCGCCTTTCCACTCTGTTTGCCGGCTGCTTCCTGTTGGTGCTGGTGGTGTTCCTGGGCAAATGGGTCTCCCAGATTCCCATGGCGGCGCTGGTGGCAGTGATGATCATGGTGTCCATCGGTACCTTCAGCTGGGAGTCGATCACCAACGTCGCCAAGCATCCTGCCAGCAGCACCGTGGTGATGCTGGCCACGGTGACGGCCACCGTGGCAACTCATAACCTGGCCATCGGTGTGGGTATCGGCGTGGTGCTTAGTGCGCTGTTTTATGCCAATAAAGTGGGGCGTGTTTTCTATGTGCGCTCGGATCTGGATGAAACCAATAGCAGTCACCGCCACTACGAGGTGCTGGGTCAGGTGTTCTTCACCTCTGCGGATCAGTTCATTGCCTCCTTTGACTTCAAGGAAGCACTGGATAAAGTGACTATTGATGTGCACCGTTCCCATTTCTGGGATATCACTGCCATTGGCGCGCTGGACAAGGTGATCATCAAGTTCCGCCGTGAAGGGACCGAGGTGGAACTGATCGGCCTGAATGAAGCCAGTGCCACGCTGGTAGATAAATTTGCCGTGCACGACAAGCCCGAGGCGGTCGAAAAACTCATGGGCGGCCACTAAAAGGAGAACAACAATGAGTGAAGTGATTGCCTGTATTGATGGTTCTCCGGCCGCAGCGCGGGTGTGTGATTATGCTGTCTGGGCTGTGCAACGCCTGAATGCGCCGCTGACCCTGCTGCATGTGCTGGACCATTCCCGCTACCCGGTGGAAAGTGATCTCAGCGGCAACCTGCTGCTGGGTGGCCGTGAGTCCCTGCTGACCGAACTCTCCGAGCTGGATGCCAAACGCAACAAGCTTGCCCTGGAGCAGGGCAAGCTGATGCTGGATGCGGCGGCCAGCCGCGCCATCGAAAAAGGCGTGAGCGAGCCAAAGCAGCGCCAGCGCCATGGTGGTCTGGTAGAGACACTGGCCGACATGCAGGAACAGACCCGCATTTTGGTGATCGGCAAACTGGGCGAAGAACATGCTGGGGAGGCCGCCCAGGTGGGCGACCACGTGGAGCAGGTGATTCGTACCATGCACAAGCCGATCCTTATTGTGCCAGCGGATTTCAGCGAGCCAGGTAAAGTCATGCTGGCCTTTGATGGCAGCCCGACCTGTCGTGAAGGCGTAAAAATGCTGGCTGCCAGCCCGCTGTTTCTGGGTTTGCCCTGTCATCTGGTCGCTGTGGGCAAGGACAAACAGTTGTCAGAGGATCTGGCCTGGGCCCGCGACACCCTGGAAACATCTGGCCCCGAGGTGGAAGTGGCGCAGCTGGACGGGGACGTTGAGCCTGCCTTGCACCAATACCAGCAGGATAACGGTATTGATATGGTGGTGATGGGGGCCTATGGGCACTCCCGTATTCGCGAATTCTTCGTGGGCAGTACCACCAGCAAGATGATCAAGAACGCCACGGTACCGCATTTGCTGCTTCGATAAGGATGCGCCCCGGCGAAGTTGATGACGCCGGGGCTCTGGCCCCCTGGGAGAGCCAGATGGAACAGGCAGAACAGGAACACTTTCACCGGAAACTGCTGGACGAGAAGCAGGCATTAAGCGAACAGAATGATGCGGCTGATTCAGCCACCAAACCGGTGGAACTGGATCAGCAAAGTGTTGGGCGCCTGTCGCGAATGGACGCCATGCAGGGGCAGGCCATGGCCCTGGCAACCCGCCAGCGTCAGGAGCAGCGCTTGCGCCAGCTTGTTGCGGCCCTGCGCCGTATCGACGAGAACGACTACGGCTACTGCGAAGACTGCGGCAAGCCGATCAATCCCCGGCGTCTCGAGATTGATCCCGCCACCTTGTTCTGCCTCGCTTGCGCCACTGCCCGAGAATAGGAAAGAATATCCCGCTACACACGCGGTACTTCCTGCGCGCGGTAC
>NZ_JBNPEC010000239.1:0-14171 GCF_051117345.1 Alcanivorax sp. | reverse complement strand
GATTTCATGTCCTGTTTGCCTTCCCTATTACATTGTTTAATGGACACTCAGCGCAGCCCCAATTAAGGTTTTCGCTGAGAGCCTATTTAAGATCTATACGCCGCCGCGCCGGAATCCGCTTTTTCGTCGAGTCGTCAGTGCGATTGTGCGGCGCAGTCGTTCTACATAACCAAGCGCAATCGCCGGCTGGTGGCAACGCGGTTGTGTATAGATCCTAAATAGGCTCTACGGATCGCCCGTTCGGGGGTGCCAGATAATCAGAACATGGAGCTGACATGACGCAGGAACGTCTTTATTCCCGCCAGACAGGCAAGAGCGTCTGGGTTGTACTGGTGGTGTTGGTGGTTCTGGCGGCCCTGGGGGCCGGTGGCTGGTGGGGTTGGCAACAGTTCCAGCAGATGCAGAAGGAAAAAGCCGGTCTTGCCGGTCAGATCAGCGAGCTGAAAGCCGCCATGGCCAGTCAGCGCAGCGACGTGCAGGGCGCGCTGTCTTCCTTCGAGAAAAAACAGGCCGAGTTGTCCGCCCGCATGGTCAAGGATCGCGCCGTCCTCAGCGATATGCAGAGTGGTGGGCAGACACTGTGGCTGGTCAACGAGGCACGGGCACTGGCCAGCCTGGCCAGCCAGCGACTGCTGCTGACCCAGGATGCCTCTGCCGCGCGGCGACTGTTGAAAGCCGCGGATGAAACCCTGGCCCGCCTTGATGATCCCAAGGTGCTGCCGGCCCGTCAGGCGCTGGCCATGGACATGGAAAAACTCAGCGGTGCCGGTCAGGTGGATGTGCAAGGCATGGTGCTGCGCCTGGGCGCTCTGCGTCAGATTACCGCAGAGCTGGCGGTGCCGGTGGAGGAAGCGCCTCCCGAGCGGGATATGCCGGACGTCAGCCAGCCCTGGTGGCAAGACGTGCTCGATCGCCTGCCGATCAATGTGCGTCATCATGAGGGCGCTGTGCCCCTGCCCTTGTCTGCCGAGCAGGCGTCGCTGGTGCGGTTGACCCTGGACGGCAGCCTGCAGCAGGCGCAGTTGGCACTGATGCAGGGGCGTGCCAAGGCCTACCAGCAGGCACTGGATAATGCGCGCACGACGCTGGCGCAGTGGTTCCGTGAGGATGAGCCACGGGCGGCGCAAATGCGCAAGGCGTTGAAAGAGCTGGGTGGCAACAGTGTGGCTCAGGCCCTGCCGGAGATCGGTGCAGGCCTTGCCGCCATTGAAGAGTTGAAACGCAAGGAGGGCGGTGCATGAAAAAAGTCGCCCTGCTGATTGTCATCGCCCTGATTGCCGCTCTGGCACTGGGGCGCTGGATGGCGGCGGATTCCGGCTATGTGCTGGTGATCCGCGATGATTTCTCCCTGGATACCACGCTGGGCTTTGTGGTGCTGGCGGCCCTGTTGGCGGTGGTGGCCATTGTTGTTCTTACCCTGCTCGGCAATGCCGCCTGGAATGTGCTGGAGCCGGTGCGGGCTACCCGTCGCTGGAAAAAGGCGGTGGCGGCCCGGCGTCTGCGCAGCGGTTTCCTGCAACTGGTGGATGGCGAACAGGAAAAGGCCGAGCGGTTGTTGGCTGCCGCTGGTGAAGACGGTGACTGGCCACTGCTGGCCTGGTTGCTGGCGGCGGAAGCCGCCCAGGAACAGGAGAACGTGGAAGCCTCTCAGTGCTACCTGGACAATGCCGGCAGCGACCGCCGTGGCCGTCTGGTGGCCGGGCTGATGAAGGCCCGCTTTGCCCTGGACGATGGTTATCCGGATCAGGCCCGCCAGGAGCTCAAGGTGCTGGCGGACATGGCGCCACGCAACAAGCGCATCCTGCGTACCTATGCGGAAGTGCTGGAAAGCCAGAAGGACTGGCCGGCCCTGTGTGCCCTGATGCCGCGCCTCAAGCGCGCCTTCGGTGAGGGCAAGGAATCCCGTCGTGAACGCCGTGCCTGGCTGGCCCTGCTGCAGGAAACCGCGCGCAAGCCCGGGTTCAATGATGCCGACAGCCGTCGCGAGGAACTGCGCAAGCTGTGGAAGGATGTGCCGGTCCATCTAAAGAATGACCCGGCCATGGTGGCTCGTTATACCGGTTTCCTGGCTCAGCTGGGTGGTGGCAAGGGCGCCTTGAATCTGGTCCGCGAGCAGTTGAATCAGCAGTGGGACGATCGCTTGCCGCCGGTACTGGAAGCCATCGACGATATTTCCCCGGATGATTTGCTACAGGTGCTGGAAGGCTGGCTGGCAGAGCGGCCCGGTAATGCGGCGGTGCTGATTACCTCGGGTCGGGTGGCTCTCAAGGCCCGCCTGTGGGGCAAGGCCCAGGGCTTCTTCGAAGCCGCCGCCAACTCCAGCCAGAGCGCGACAGCCCTGGCCGAGCTGTCGCGGTTGTATCAGGCGCTGGGTGATTCCAGTAAGGCGCAGAAAGCGTTCGAGCGTCGCCTGCAACAACTGGAAGGAGAGTTGCCCGCGTTGCCGATGCCGGAGAAGTCGTTGTAGAACGGTATTGGCAACCGAAAACCAAAAGGCCGCGCCGGATTCCCGGCGCGGCCTTTTTGCTGTAGGAGCGCCGCTTGAGGCGCGAACAGGGTCAAGTTGCGAGGAACGAAAGGATTTTCGAAACTCGAAACTCGTGACTCGCTTCTAATGCTGTTCGCGCCTCAAGCGGCGCTCCTACAAAACCCATCGAGCCCTTGCGGTCCGGTGGCTTATTTCAGTTGCGTAGGGTGGATTAGCCTAAGGCGTAATCCACAACTCGTCCCTGCGCCGACGGCTCCAGGGTTATGGACAAGTGATACCACCTTGTCGGTCGACGATGGGGGGAATATCTTCAGTGGAACCTGACAAAGGAAGGTGGATTACGCCTTAGGCTATTCACCCTACCCCTCCCTACGGCCCTCTGTGTTTATTTCAGAGCTTGGGTAATGCTCTGCCCGGTTTCCTGCCAGCCCTGATCCAGGGCTTCTACCAGTGCCGCATAGCCCTGGCCTTGAATCGGGCCCTGCCACTCGATGGTTCCCCGTTGGCTTTGCCCTGCATTGGTGAATTGCCAGGTGCCGGTGATCATGGCCACGTCACCCTCATCGCTCTGCACGCCCTGAAAGCGGCTGAGTTGCAGATCCAGTTTTCCCTGTTGCGGGAGTGTTGTCTGGCTTGCCAGCGTTGCTGTCAGTGCCCGCTGCAATTGTGAGCCCAGCGGCTCTGCCCAGCGATGCTGGCGGGCCACATGCAGTTCGGTATCGCTCAGTTGCAGCACGATGCCGCCCTGGTCCAGGTAGTTGGCCAGGGTCACGCGAATCTGTAGCGGGCTATGGCCACTGTGGCTGGCGCCGGGCAGCAGGTAGTCGGGCGCTGGTGCCGGGGGGGTCTGGCTGCAGGCGCTCAGCAACGCCATCAGGGTGACCAGCAGGCCGGGAATGAAGAGTGATTTCATTGGCGGGTGCCTCTGGGTTGCGGGTCGGGAGCAGGCTGGCGCTGGAAGATCAGTGCATTGGGTTGCCGATTCAGGGTATCCAGCAGTGGTTCGGCGTCGTTGAGCAAGCGATCCAGTTTCTGCAGGGTACCTTGCAGTTGCTGGTAGCCATCGCCGTCGGTCTGCCAGCCTTGCAGTGTGCCTTCCAGGGCGCCCAGAGTGCCGGTAAGCCGTTCCGGCAGGGCATTGAGTGCCGGGTCGGCCAGCAGGGCTTCAAGTCGCTGGGTGGTGCCGGCCAGGTTGTCCAGGTTGCGGTTCAGGTTGCCGGCAATAGATTCCATGGGCAGGTTGTTGAGGGTATCCAGCAGCCGCTGGATCTTGTCTTCGATCTTGCTGATGCCGCCGCTGTCCACGGTGGGGAAAACGGCCACATCTGCATAGTGTTCGCCACTGTTGCCGGCGGGCATGTCGGTATGGAAATCCAGGTCCACGAACAGGGAGCCGGTGAGCAGGTTGCCCGGTTTCAGGCTGGCGCGCAGACCATCATCAATCATGCGATCGATTTCCTGCCGCCAGCGCTGTGTGTCTTCCCGGCTCTGATGAGTGATGCGCTGGGGTTCCAGGCGGATCAGCACCGGAATGGGAGCACTGCTGATGGTGTCCGGGCCTGATTGGGCAAAGCCCCAGGCTACCTGTTCCACCGTACCCACACGGATGCCGCGGTATTCCACCGGAGCGCCGGCTTTCAGGCCCCGCACACTGCTCTCCACCAGCAATACATAATCCAGGGTGTCGGTGTAGAGGGCCCGGCGCGCGCTTTCTTCATCGTTGTGCAGGGTGAACTGCCGCTCGTCTGTTACCGGATCGCCGGCGCGCATGTTGCCATCAGGCACGGCAAAGGTGATGCCGCCGCCAATCAGGGCTTCCAGGGAATGTATCTGAGCCTGGAAGCCGCGGGCATCGAGTTGAAAGCCCAGACCGTTGACCTGCCAGAAACGGCTGCTGTCCGAGACCAGCACGTCATAGGGTTTCTGGATAAAAATGCGGTGATGGAAACGCTTGTCGCTGGCATTGAAGCGGGTTTCCACCACTCGGCCCACTTTCAGGCTGCGAAAATGCACCGGATCACCCACGTCCACATTGGTTCCCACTTCGCTGACCAGTTTCAGGAACAGGCCGGCACCGGTTTTTTCCGGCGGCGGGGTGTCCTGCACCTGGAAACGTTTGCCCTTCTTGCCGCTTTCGCCGGGCATCAGCTCGAGGTAGGAGCCGGACAGCACCGTGTTCAGTCCGCTCACGCCTTCCCGGCTGATACGAGGTTTGACCACCCAGAAGCGAGTGTCTTCGGCCAGCATGCGGTCAGTGTCCGATTGCATCTGTACGGTCAGCAGGGTGTGGCTCATGTCATCCGACAGCCTCACGCTTTCTACCAGGCCGACCTGGACATTGCGGGTTTTCACCGGCGTCTTGCCGGCGTTGATGCCTTCCGCATCCGCCAGTTTCAGGGTGATCACCGGCCCCTGACTGGAGAGATAACTGAACACCAGCCACAGGCCGATCAGGGCCGCGGCCAGAGGAATCAGCCAGACGGCGGAAAGCCGGGTGCGGCGGGGTTCGGCTTGGGTGTCACTCAAGTCTGATGCTCCGGTTGTGTGTTGCGCAGATTCTGCTGCTGGTCCCAGATCAGGCGCGGGTCGAACTGGTGGGCAGCCAGCATGGTAAATATCACCACAGCGGAAAAGGCCACGCCACCCACGCCCGGGGTCACGGTAAGAATATTGCCCATCTGGAACAGGGCGACAATGATGGCTACCACGAACACATCGATCATGGACCAGCGCCCCACCCATTCGGTGATCCGATAGAGCGCCATCTGGTTTTTCATGTCCAGGGTGTCACGCCGGCGACTGGCAATACATAGCCAGCCCAGCGCCAGAATTTTCCCGAATGGCACCAGCACGCTGGCGGTAAAGATAATCAGGGCGATGGGCCAATCGCCGTGGCGCAAGAACAGCATGACGCCGGCAATGATGGTGGACGGCTCATTCTGCCCCAGGCTAGTGGTGGTCATGATCGGAAACAGGTGAGCCGGGAAGCAGCACAGGATGGCGGTGATCAGCAGTGCCCACACCCGTTGCAGGGTGAGTGGATGGCGGTCATGGAGGCTGCTGTGGCAGCGGTGGCAATGATGGTTGCCCCGGTCTTGCAGTTGCCCGCAGCGCTGGCAGCCGATCAGGCCCTGGGTGCGGGCGGTGAGCCCGCTGCGGGTAGCGACGGGTTGTTGCAGATTACCCAGCAGCCGCTGCCACAGGCTGACGGTATTCATGCGGGTGACGGTAATCAACAGCAACAGGGCGTAGCCGGAAAAGGTCCAGAAGGCGGAGAGTAGCTGGATATGGGCCATGGCAACTATCTTCACCAGGCTCACCAGTGCGGCGATGGCAAACACGTCCGCCATCATCCAGGGCTGCATGCGCGGCAGCCAGCGGGCCAGCAACAGGCTGCCGGGTAGATGACGGCGTGCGGACAGGCTCAGGTGTATCCAGCAGATCGACAACAGATAGAGAGCCGGGATCACGATGATGGTGGCGATAACGATGACGGCTAGCGATGGGTGGTGATAGACCGCCAGTTCCCAGGCGGCATCGGTCACTGTCATGGCACGCTCGATGCCATTTTTTTCGAAACCGATGTAGGGGAACAGCAGTGACAGGCTGAGCAAAATCAGTGCGGTAAAGGCCAGTGCGGGGGTCAGCTGATCACTCTGTGCCTGGCGCATCAGTGGGTGCCGACAGCGTGGGCATTGCAGCCAGCCGCTGTTCTGGCGAAGGTCTACCTCGCAGACCAGGTCGCATTCGTGGCAAGGCAGAAGCAATGTCTGGTGCTGCACCGTGGGCGGAGAATCCTGCGCCATCATCGCATCCTTTCCTTGGGAATCAGCTACAAGCGGCAAGTTACAAGCTACAACGTGGGCCTGGTTGTTGCCAGTCCGGGAATGTTTTGGCTGCGATTGGTAGCAGGTCAATACGGTATGACAAATCAGACTTGCTGCGCGAGGCCCACGCCTTCCCGATGAGCACGGGCGCAACCCGCGTTGCAGCTTGTCGCTTGCGGCTAATCCCTGGGCGCGTAGTCAAACACGTCGCAGTGGATATTGCCGGCGGGTACGCCTTCTTCCACCAGCGCATCGAACACCGCCCAGGCCATTGGTGGAGAGCCACCCAGATAGAACAAGGGCAGCTCCGGCTCGTTCAGGGCTGCCAGCGCTGCCTCATGCACCAGGCCTTCGGCGTGGTCCGGGTGGCGGATGTCGGACAGGGCAGTGGTGAAATCGAAGTCTTTCAGTGCCATCTTCCACTGGGCCGGGAGTGTTGGCAGGTAAAGATCTTCCGGGGTGCGGGCGCCCCAGAACAGGCGCACGGGATGGTCGAAGTCCAGAGCGACCAGACGCTCGACCATGGCTTTTACCGGGGCAAAACCGGTGGAGCCACAGATAAACCACACCGGTTGCTCCGGGGCGCTGTCGATAAAGCGCAGGCCGGCGGGCAGGGTGGCGCTGACGGTGCTGGCTGATTCCAGGTACGCCATGATGTCCTGGGCGGCACTATTGTCGTCGCCATGGCGGATGTGCAGTTCCAGGCGGCGGCCATCGCAGTGGTTGGCGATGGAAAAGGGGAAGCCCTCGCCGTTCAGGTTGAGCATCATGTATTGGCCGGCATGCCACTGCACCCGCTTGCCGGCGGGCAGCTGCAACCAGACCCGGCTCACATCGTGATTGAGCGCTTCAATCTGTTGAATCTGGCAATGAACTTCATGGCTCGGCAATTCGCCGGGAGCGGTTACCTCGGGCACATCAATCTCACAGTCGCTGAGTGGCTGAGCGATGCAGTATAACACCTGGGTGCTATTGGCATCGCCCGCATGAATGGTGTGGTTTCTTTGCTGAACGTGTCCGCGTTGAAGCGATCCCATGCAGCGTTCACAGACCCCGTTGCGGCAGGCCACGGGAAAGCTGAAGCCAGCCTGCTGGCCGGCGTCGACGATGGTCTGGTCATCACGGCAGGAGAAGTGTTCCCTGCCGTTGACGATGATGGTGAAGGTATAGGGCACGAATGATGAATTGATAATGGAAAATTGAGAATTGATAACGAAATCCACCTCCAGTGGGCATTGGCGGTGGTTTTCAGGGTCTTACGTTATCAATTATCCATTCTCAATTATCAATTGCCTGTTCTTTATGCTCCAACGCCCACGAACAGCGCCACAATACAGCCCATGCCGAAGGCCCATACCAGGGTGCGGGCGCTGGCCCAGTCGGCGATATAGCAGACGGTGAACATGATCCGGCTGACCACGAAGGCCAGGGCGATGCCGTCGATGGTGGGTTGAGGGGCGGTCTGGGCAAGGTGGGCAATGATCACGGCCGCGGCAAAGGCGGGGGTGACTTCAAAGCCGTTCTGCTGGGCCCAGTGGGCGCGCTTGCGGCTGCCTTCCAGGGTTTCCAGGAATTCGCGGGGGTTATGGTTCTGTTTCGGGCCGAAGCCGCCCTGAAATTTGGCTAACGCGGTATTCAGGTAGGGCAGGAAAATGGCGGCAAGCACGCACCAATAGGCAAGGGTCATGATGTTTTCTCCGTGATTTTTATATGCCGCAGGAGCGCCGCTCCTACGGGAATGAAAGTGAGGTTATCTCAGTCTTTGTCATCGGCCTGTGAGGCTAGCAGGCATGCCTCGATAACCGCAAAGCGATCCTGGCCCCAGACCATGGTGTTTTCGGTCAGGAAGCTGGGGACGCCCCAGCTGCCGGCGGCCATCATGGCGTTGCGGTTGTCTTCGGCGCGGTCGCGCCAGCTGTCGTCGTCCAGCCAGCGGCGGGCCCGGTTCCAGTCCAGCCCGGCATTTTCCACCAGGAACTTCAGGCCGTTGTCGGTGGCGGCATTGATGCCCTGGCTCCAGATGCCGGTGGCGGCAGCACGCAGCCATTCGCGCAGACGACCTTCCTTTTCCGCGAAAGGCCAGATGGCCATACAGCGCTCTACCCCGGCACCTACTGGATCGCACACCTTGCCGAACGGCACCTTGTGCAGACGAGCTTCCCGCGCGGCGTCCTTGAGGATGTAGAAACGCTTGGCCTTGGGCACCGAGAGCCCACGCATGACCATGGGCAGTACCGGGCGGATTTTCAGGTTCAGCCCGTAATGGTCCGCCATGGCATAGGTGCGGGCCAGCGCCAGATAGGAGTAGGGGCTGCGGAAAGAGAAGAACATCACCAGCGGTTTGCCTTTCAGGCCCTCCGGTACCTCTTTAAGGCGGGCGCGCTTGGCGCGGCCGTAGGGCAGTGGCCAGTCTGCCCCGCCCAGGCCCAGATCATTGAGGCGGTGGGCCAGGTGGTCCAGCCGCTCGACGCTCCAGTACCACTCACCTTCGTAGTGCAGGGTGCCGGTCAGGTAGTGACCATCCTTGAGGAACTGGTCGCGGCGGGCTTCCAGGGCCAGCTGTGCCCGGTCGGCGGGCATCTGGCCGTGTTCGGTGAGCAGCTCTTCCAGCTTGTCGTGATCGTTGCGCCACAGGGCATCTGCCAGGGCGGCGGCCAGGCTCCAGAAGCGCTCGTCCCTCTCGTGCTTGAGCAGACAACGGGTGGCCGCCAGGCTCACTTCCCGAGGGGGTAATTTCCAGGCGTCGGGGAAATCCAGGTCATGAACCCGGGCCAACTGGGTGGCATCGCGTGGGGCCAGCTCTTCGAGCATGTCCGCTGCCGGGTACATCTGCTGATCCAGATACAGCATCACCCGGGGCGTAATGGTGATGCCGAAGTGGCGGGCAAAGCGCGGCAGCACCTGGGCCATCAGCACCGAATAGGGGTCATCAATGCGGAAGTAGAACACCGCCTGATGAGGGCGCCGCTTGAGCGTGCGTTGCCATTCACGAAAGGCCCGTCGCCATTGCTGCAGGCGTTCGCTGGTGATCAGCTTGGCCACCAGTGGCATCAAACGTTGTGTCAGACTCATTAACAGAGTGCTCCTCGTAGTGGGCACAAGCGGGGCCGCCGACGGGATAGCGCGCCGGGGCCGGTCAGGGTTCCTACGATACTTGTTCAGAAAGCGCCTTGTGGCAACACCCTGTCTACCGGGGTGCGGCAGCGGTCATGGATGTTGGGGGGAATGAGGCACAAGAAAAGGGCGGCTCGAAAGCCGCCCGAGTCTGTTACTTGTTGAGCTGGCTGAGATCCCGCACGGCGCCACGGTCGGCGCTGGTGGTCAGGGCCGCATAGGCTTTCAGGGCGGTGGAGACCCGGCGCGGGCGCATTTCCATGGGCTTGTAGGCCAGTTTGCCGCGGTTTTCCATGTGGGTGCGGCGGTGGGCCAGTTCCTCATTGGAAATGTCCAGGTTGATGGTGCGGTTGGGGATGTCGATGGCGATGGTGTCGCCTTCTTCCACCAACGCAATGGCGCCGCCTTCTGCTGCTTCCGGGGAGGCATGGCCGATGGACAGGCCGGAGGTGCCACCGGAGAAACGGCCATCGGTGAGCAGGGCGCACTGCTTGCCCAGCCCTTTGGATTTCAGGTAGCTGGTGGGGTAGAGCATTTCCTGCATCCCCGGGCCGCCTTTGGGGCCTTCGTAGCGGATCACCACCACGTCGCCGGCGACGATCTGGTCACCGAGGATGGCACGCACGGCGGAATCCTGGGATTCGAACACGCGGGCGCGACCGGTGAAGGTGAGAATGGAATCATCCACCCCGGCGGTTTTCACGATGCAGCCGCGCTCGGCGATGTTGCCGTACAACACGGCCAAACCGCCGTCTTTACTGTAGGCGTTTTCGTAGTTGCGGATGCAGCCGTTTTCCCGGTCGTCATCCAGGCTGTCCCAGCGGGTGTCCTGGCTGAAGGCGGTCTGGGTGGGGATGCCCGCCGGGCCGGCGGTGAACATCTTTTTTACCCCTGCATCGCGGGTGCGCATGATGTCGTAGTGCTCCAGGGCTTCCGCCACGCTGGCGGAATGCACCATGGGAATGTCCCGGTGCAGCAGGCCGGCCCGGTCCAGTTCGCCGAGAATGCCCATCACGCCACCGGCACGGTGCACGTCTTCCATATGGTATTTCTGGGTGGCCGGCGCCACTTTCGACAGGCACGGCACCTTGCGGCTAAGCCGGTCAATGTCTTCCATGGTGAAATCAATCTCGCCTTCCAGTGCCGCCGCCAGCAGGTGCAGCACGGTGTTGGTGGAGCCGCCCATGGCGATATCCAGGCTCATGGCATTTTCGAAGGCCTTCACCGAGGCAATGTTGCGTGGCAGTACCGCCTCCACATCCTGTTCGTAGTACAGCTTGGCCACATCGACGATGCGACGACCGGCTTCCAGGAACAGTTCGCGGCGGTCCGCGTGGGTGGCCAGCAGCGAGCCGTTACCCGGCAGGGACAGGCCCAGCGCTTCAGTCAGGCAGTTCATGGAGTTGGCGGTGAACATGCCGGAGCAGGAACCGCAGGTGGGACAGGCGGAGCGCTCGACTTCGTTGAGGGTTGCTTCGTCCACGCTGTCATCGGCGGCCATCACCATGGCGTCCACCAGATCCAGCTTGCCCTCGGCCAGCTTGGTTTTGCCCGCTTCCATGGGGCCCCCGGACACGAAGATCACCGGAATATTCAGGCGCATGGCGGCCATCAGCATGCCGGGGGTGATCTTGTCGCAGTTGGAGATGCAGACAATGGCATCGGCACAGTGGGCGTTGACCATGTACTCCACGGAATCGGCAATGATGTCGCGGCTGGGCAGGGAGTAGAGCATCCCGTCGTGGCCCATGGCGATGCCGTCGTCCACCGCAATGGTATTGAATTCTTTGGCGATGCCGCCGGCCTTCTCGACCTCACCGGCCACCAGTTGCCCCATGTCCTTCAGGTGCACGTGCCCCGGTACGAACTGGGTAAAGGAGTTGGCGATAGCAATAATCGGTTTACCGAAGTCCCCGTCCTTCATGCCCGTCGCGCGCCAAAGGGCACGGGCGCCGGCCATATTGCGGCCATGGGTGGTGGTACGGGAACGATACTGCGGCATGGGAACCTCGTAATGGTCAGTAGCTGGGCGTAAGGGGAAAGCATTGTAACCCACAGTTACGGGCTGTTGGAGCCTTGCTCGCAGGGCGAAGAAGTGGGGAAGTCGGTGCTCGCCCGGATGGCGGCCTCCAGACTGGAAGCCTGCAAGGCCAATAACCCTGCTTGCCAATGGTACTGACTAGTCCATTCTCAGCCCACTGTTGGAGTCATGGGCGCATGGCGCGCTCCGGGAGTTAGAAACAGTCAGCAGAGAAACAGCCGTTGTTCGCCCGTGCGCCAGTTGAACATGTAGGATATGGCTTACATATTTTTATAAGTTGCTGAGATAGAGTGAATTTTCAGATTAGGGGCTGCAGGAAAAATCCAAACACATTTTACCGCTTAACATGCAAATGCAAGAAAGCCGGGTTGGTATGGTCGGGAGACTGTGGGCACTAAATATTAGGATAATATCGTTTTATATGAGGGGAAATGGTTTTGGTCGTCAATGTGTCTGCTCGTTCTGCACCAGTGTATCGCTATCTGTTATGTGGTCTTTTGTTCGGTATGAGCCTTGTTGGCTGTTCCTCTGAAAAGGGGGGCGAGTCATCTGCTGAGGCGGGGAATGGCGAGCCCGCAGCTGAAAAAGTGGCAATACATGTGAATTACCCAACCCCCAACGCCAATGTGGGAGGGTTGCGTTCAGCGTCAATGGTAACAGGGGCAGTTTATTTGGGGGGAGATGGCTTCTCTTTCCCTCCCTACACTTTGCCAGCATCTGTAAGCATTAATGGTGTTGAAGCTGCTTTGGATGAGATGACTGGTGCATGGAGCGCTCAGGTTCCTGTGGTATCGGGCCGAAATGTTTTGCAAGTGGAAGCTTCCATTGGCGAAAAAACCGCCAGTAAAACCATAGAAATCGATAACTCTCCTTTTTTGATCAACCCTGTTTCTTCGGTATGGGATGATGGGCTGGAACGATTGCTGGTCTTTGATCAGGCGCAGAGATCACTGCTTTCTCTGTATCCGGAATCTGGAGAGTTAAAGGTGGTATCAAGCTCCGGTCTGGCTGACGGCCCTGTGCCTCTTGATCCTGTGGCTATGACGGCAAACAGTAGTTATGCCTGGGTTCTGGATTACGATCAGGGGCGTGTTTTTGAAATTAACCTGGTTGATGGGGGCAGGAGGCTGTTGCAGCCTAGTGATTCAGAAGGCGAGATTGAATTTCGTGGGAGCTCCAGTAATGAGATTGTTCTGGATGAATTGAGACATCGATTATTGGTATCTGACTTGATTAATGGCGCCATTATTGCGATTGATATTTCCACAGGCAACCGCAGTTATTTTTCCTCCACTGAAGTGGGTAGCGGTCCGCTGTTCCGCTCTCCTGGTCCTCTGATGATCGATTCGAAAGGGGAGCGGCTTTTGGTCGTAGATTTATATGGTGATGACCGTCTTGTCTCGGTGGATTTGCTGACCGGCGACAGAGTAGATATTGACCATGTGGATCTGGGAAATTGGATGTCGCTTTTTTGGGATACCGAAGATAATTCCTTGTTAATGATTGAGAAAGAGGAGGGGAGTGGGGATTTTATTCTCTCCTCATCGGCGATAAATAATGGAGAAAAGGAAGTCCGCGCAGGGGAAGAGAGTGGGCTAGATATTGGGGAAGGCGGTTTTTTTAATGGGGATCTTTATCCTGGTGGCGATACATGGTGGTTATTTGATAATGATGCCGTGCTGCTGGGGCGTCTTAGTGAAGGATCTGGCAATCAGCAAAAGATATGGGATGGTAAAGCTGAGGCTAAAGTAGGGGTTGGGCCTGATCTGCTGTCGCCGGAAGGGGTGGAATACGCCTCTCATGCCAATCAGATATGGGTTGCAGATCCGGGCCAGGATTCATTGTTTTCTGTGGATGTGGAGACAGGGCGACGGATGGTGATTTCCGGTCCCGGTGTGGGTGATGGCGCTTCCATGGAAAGCCCGCAAGATGTGGTGTATGACACTGGAAACCATATGGTAATCGTGGCGGATTTGGGTAGTAAATCCTTGGTCAAGGTTGATCCTGTTACGGGAAGAAGGGATGTTTTATCGGGGCTAGGGAAGGGCGCGGGAAGTGACTTCAGGTTACCATTAAGCTTGGTGGTAGACGAAAATTCTGGTGCGGCCTATGTTGCTGATGGAAGGGCGGGGAGTGTTGTTCGGGTGGATGTGGCTTCTGGGGATAGGTCTCTTTTTCCTGTTTTTTCGCCATTATCATTCCTGGATGAGCCGGGGATACCTACGCATGTTGCATTGACACCAAATGGGTCAGTACTTTTGGCTGGATCGCAATTCTCCAGAATGGTTCAGGCTTATGAGTTGCCGGATGGGAACGAAAGTGGCTCTCGTTTCCATGGTGTTTTCCCGAGGGGGATGGACTTAAGTAGTAAAGGGGATGCTTTCATTTCGGCGAATGGCTTGTGGCGCTTTGACATTGAAAGTGGTGAAAAAGTGAATGTTTCGGGTCTGAAAAACCCTCAGATGCCAAGGCCTTCAGGGGTGGTGTTGGACGAGAGGGGCGGCCGGGCATTTGTGGTAGATCAGGAGCTAAATGCTGCTCTGGTCGTTGAGTTGAAAAGTGGGCAATGGGCTGTGTTTTCACGCTAGCGAAGCTTTTTATTATAAAAAAGAAGAAGGACCACATGGCTATTTCCCATGTGGTCGGTATTTATAGCGACTTAACAAACACCTTCGAATTCCGCTGCCAGTTATACAGCGAC
>NZ_JBNPEC010000225.1:0-14208 GCF_051117345.1 Alcanivorax sp. | reverse complement strand
ACGGGATCATGGGGCTTTCCTGTTTGGTGAGGTGGTTTTAACAGTAACAAGCCCGGCAGGCGAACCGCATTGATCAAAAAGGACGGAAACCTTGACGTTCCGGGTCATGGTGCCCGGTGTGCGGTGATGCAGGGGAAGGGAGCAAAGCTGACTCGCATGATCAGTGCGCTGTCGCCTTCGCTTGCCGCCGCAGCATCAATATCCTGGGGCCGCAGGCGGGGGTGAGTGCCGTCGTAGAATTTTTTGGCGGCTCTGGCGTTCAGGGTGCGTTCGCGGGCGATGTCGTAGGTTATGCCTTCGCCGCCCAGCAAATGGCGAATATATTCCGCACAGGCCACGTCTTCATCGCCAGTGGGATGAGAGGCCACCAGTACCACTACTGGTGGATTCTGTTCGCGCAGATAGTTGGCGGTCGCTTGCGCATTCACCAGCCCGGCAACCAGCACTTCCTTGCTGTCCCGGGCTTTCAGAGTGGCCGCCACGCCGTTGGTGGTGCGCAGGATCAATTCCCGGTCCTGCAGGTCCGCCTGGTCTATTTCCCAGGGAGAGTTGCCGAAATCAAACCCCTTGATCGGAAGGGCATCCACTTCACCGGCCAGCAAGGCGTCGGGCAGGTGCTCTTCACGCAGGGCAAAGGCCTGTTCGGCATTCTCCACCGGCCAGATGCAGCGCAGACCTTTTCGGAAGGCATGGTGGCTGGTGGTGAAGGCACGGATCACGTCGATGATCACGGTGATGCCGTGAATATTGTGCGGCGGGTTATGCCCTTGGGCGATATGGACTTCCATCAATAATCCTTTGTCAGAACAGCAGGCCGATACCCCAGGTGGCGTTATCGAAAATCTCTTCGTCGCTGTCCTGGTACTGTTCCACCGCAATGGTGAAGGTAATGCGGTCACCCAGGGTCATGCGGTCTTTAGGTGTGCGTTTGCCGGTAAAGAAATCCACCACCGAGCGATAATTGAAATCGGAGCGGAAGCGCAGCAAGTCGCCGTGGTTGCCGTAGCCATACTGGATCTGCACGATACGACCGAAACCGATGCCGGCATAGGCGTTGTTGACCCGTTCGCCATCGGCTTCGGAGAGGTCGTCCTCACGCTGGTCTGAGCGCAGCGGCGAATCGCCGAATTTCTTGCTGCCAATGCCGGCGTTGATGGCCACGCTGCTGTAGTTGGCATCGACAAAGAAACCCGTATCCACTCTTTCAGTGGGATCGACCCGGCCAACTGAAAAAACGGTGCCGCGAATCAGGGTGACGCCGCTGTAACGGTCTTCGGCATGGGCATGGCTGGCAAGGGTGCCTGTTAGCAAAAGCAGAGTTATCAGGGTTGTTATTGTTTTCATGGGTATCCCTCCGTGAACAGGGATTCATTATGCCTAACAGGAGATTGAAATACAGTCCGGGTGAATGACTTTCAATGCCGAAGGGAGGCTGCAAGGAAGCCAGCAGAACAAGTCTAATCGCCGATGATTGAGTCGCATGACAAAAGCGTCGCTGTTAACGCTCCGGGGTCCGTGCCAGGGTCCATACCCGCACTTCAGTGGCGCCATGGCGCAGCAGGCATGCGGCGGCGGCGCGGGCGCTGCTGCCGGTGGTCATGACGTCATCCACCAGCACCAGCTTCAGCCCGGTAACCGGCCGGGTGCAGGCAAAGGCGCCCTGTAAATTGCGTCGCCGTTGACTACGGCTGAGCCCTTGCTGCATGGGCGTTGCTTGTTGGCGTGCCAGAGCTGGCAGTGATGGCATCCCCCACAGGCTGGCGAGGCGATCGGTCAGCCGCTGGCTCTGATCGAACCCTCGCTGCCAGCGCCGTCGCCAGTGTGCGGGCAGGGCGCAGAGGGCATCCATGTCAGGCCAGGGGCAGGGTGTGTCTGCCAGCAACTGTTCGATCCCTCTTTCCGCCACCAGATCACCGCGGTACTTGTAACGACCAATTAGCCGATCTAGTGGAAAACTGTAGCGCAGAGGGGCCTGGCTGGCGGTAAAGGGAGGAGGGTGGCGCAGGCAGCGTCCACAGAGCGGAGCAGGAATCTCTTCGTCGGCGTTGCCAGCGGGATGGTGCAGGCCGCACCGACACAGAGGCCCTTCCAGGCGTGCCAGCAATACCAGGCAGGAGGGACAAACCCGGTCGCTCTGTGTTTGCCCGCAAAACAGGCAACGGCAGGATTGATCAAAAAACAGACTGCAGTAAACTTTTGTTGCCTCTATCAGGTTGACAGGTGTCATATTGCTCCCTAGCCTGCTTGGATTCCCGAATGGAGAAGAAGCATGCCCGCAACCGCCAGCCCCGCCCAATCGCCAGCCTCTGACGTTGCTGTACGCCATGACTGGAAACGCAGTGAGATCGACGCCCTGTTTGCCCTGCCGTTCAACGATCTGTTGTTTCAGGCAGCCAACGTACATCGGGCCCATTTCGATCCCAATGCGGTGCAGGTGAGCACCTTGTTGTCCATCAAGACCGGCGCCTGCCCGGAGGATTGCAAGTACTGCTCCCAGTCCGGCCACTACAACACCGAGCTGGAAAAGGAAAAGCTGCTGGAAGTGGCGCGGGTGGTGGAAGAAGCCCAGGCTGCGCGCGACAAGGGGGCTTCCCGCTTCTGCATGGGGGCGGCCTGGCGTAGCCCGCGCGAGAAAGATATGCCCTATGTCCTGGACATGGTGCGGCAGGTAAAATCCCTGGGTCTGGAAACCTGTATGACCCTGGGCATGCTGGATCAGGGCCAGGCGGACGCATTGGCGGACGCGGGCCTCGATTACTACAACCACAACCTGGATACCTCGCCGGAATACTACGGTCAGGTCATCACCACCCGCACCTATAATGATCGTCTTTCCACGCTCGCCAATGTGCGCGATGCCGGCATGAAGGTGTGCTGTGGCGGTATCGTCGGCATGGGCGAGCAGCGCGATGACCGGGTCGGCCTGCTGCAGCAGCTTGCCAATCTGCCGCATCACCCGGAATCCGTGCCCATCAACATGCTGGTGAAGATTGAAGGTACACCCCTGGCGGAAGTGGACGATCTGGACCCGTTCGAGTTTGTCCGCACCGTGGCGGTGGCGCGTATTCTGATGCCGCAATCCTATGTGCGCCTGTCCGCCGGTCGTCAGGAAATGAACGACGAGGCCCAGGCCCTGTGCTTCCTGGCCGGTGCCAACTCCATCTTCTACGGCGAGCGGCTGTTGACCACGGATAACCCGGAAGCCAACCACGACCAGCAATTGTTCAAGCGTCTGGGGATTCATCCCCTGGATTTGCGTCATGAAGCGTCCGACGAAGCCCATGAGGATGTGATCAAGGCCCAGGTGGCGGAGCAGCAGGCAGAAGAGGCCGGGCTGTTCTACAACGCCATGTCCCAGAACAATGGCGGCAAGCGCGCCGCGAAACATGTGCTGGACAAGGACACCGGCCGCCCCGCAGCCACCGAACATTGAGCCATGGCTTTCGATCTGGCCGCCGATCTGGCGGCCCGCCGTGAGCAGCACCGTTACCGCCAACCCTTGATTCAGGACGGCCCCTGCGGCCGTCATGCGGTGGTGGACGGGCGCCGGTATCTGAATTTCTGCAGCAACGACTACCTGGGGCTGGCCAATGATCCGGCGGTGATCGCCGCTTTTCAGAGTGCAGCAGCAGAGTGGGGAGTGGGCAGTGGTGCCTCCCATCTGGTCTGCGGGCATCAGCGCCCCCACCAGCAACTGGAAGAAGCGCTGGCCGATCACGTCGGTCGCGAAAGAGCGTTGCTGTTTTCCAACGGTTATATGGCCAATCTGGGCGTGATGACCGCCTTGCTCGGCAAGGGCGATGCGGTGTTTCACGACCGCCTCAATCATGCCTCCCTGCTGGATGGTGGGTTACTCAGTGGCGCCCGGTTTCGCCGTTTTGCTCACAACGATTCGTCTGCCCTGCGTGGTCAGCTGCAGCGCAGTGACGCGCGCCGCAAGCTGGTGGTCACTGACGGGGTGTTCAGCATGGATGGCGACGTGGCGCCGTTGGCTGACTATGCCGCTGCCTGCGAAGACAATGATGCCTGGCTGATGGTGGACGATGCCCATGGCCTGGGCGTACTCAATGCACAGGGGCGTGGCAGTGTCTTTGCGCAGGGCGTGAATGAGCGGGTGCCGGTACTGATGGGCACCCTGGGCAAGGGGTTGGGGACCGCCGGAGCCTTCGTGGCTGGCAGCCATGCCTTGATCGAGACCCTGATACAATTCGCGCGCACCTATATCTATACCACCGCCATGCCGGCAGCGGTGGCGGCGGCCACCCTGGTGAGCCTGTCCAAGGCCCGCGAAGAACAGTGGCGAAGAGAAAAACTGGCGGCGTTGATCCAGCATTTTCGTATCGGCGCCGAGCAACTGGGTTTCTCCCTGATGGAATCGACCACCCCGATCCAGCCTTTGCTGATCGGTGCCGATCAGCAGGCCCTGGTGCTCAGCCAGCAGCTGCGCGAGCAGGGGTTTCTGGTCACCGCCATTCGCCCGCCCACGGTGCCGGAGGGCCAGGCACGATTGCGGGTCACCCTGTCGGCGGCCCATGAGGAAAACGACGTGGATGCGTTGCTGGTGGCGCTGGCGCGGTGTCAAAGAAAAGATGTTTAACCACAGAGGGCACAGAGATCACCGAGTGAAAACGATACAGACCGGCGGGATGATGGTGCCCCGCAAATCTCCCTGTGGTGTTGTCGGCTTTTCTCAGTGACCTCGGTGCCCTCTGTGGTAAAAAAAGGAAGTTGAATGGCTAAGTTGATCCCGTTCCACAACACCTACAAAGCCACCGGCGTGGCGGATGCCGATGCCCAGGATATCGTACTGATTCATGGCTGGGGTCTGCATGCCATCGTCTTTGACGATATCGTGCCGGCGTTGCTGGAACGGTTCCGTGTCACCGTGGTGGATCTGCCGGGCATGGGCCAGAGCCCGCTGCCCAATGATGACTACACCCTGGACTTTCTCGCCGACCAGGTGCTGGCGATCATGCCGGAGCAGGCCCATCTGCTGGGCTGGTCACTGGGGGGGCTGGTGGCAATGGCCATGGCAGAGAAATCGCCACAGCGAGTACAGTCTGTTGTGACGGTTGCTACCTCACCCCGCTTCACTGCGGCAGCAGATTGGCAACCTGCCATGAAGGCGGACATCCTGGCCAAGTTTGCCGAGCTGTTCGACGAGGATTATGAGGGCACCCTGGTGCGCTTCCTGGCCCTCAACTGCAAGGGCAGCGCGGCCATGCGGGAAGACACCGCGCGCTTGAAAGACATTCTTTATTTCTGCGGCTTGCCGGCGCGCAGGGCTCTGCGGGGCGGTCTCGATATTCTTCGTGATGCTGACCTGCGCGGTACGTTGGCATCCCTGCCCATGCCGGTGCTGATGGTGTTCGGGGAACAGGATCATATTGTGCCGGCGGCCGCCATGGCGGCGGTGGAGCCCCTGATCCAAACCGGCCGCACCGCCTTGATCGAACAGGTGGCCCATGTGCCTTTCCTGTCCGCCCCCGATACTTTTACCCGGGCCGTCTATGACTTCTATCGCGACCATCGACTGGTTGGCTGAGCCGACGATGGAGTCGCCACTCAAGACTGCCGTCAGTCAGCATTTCAGCCGTGCCGCGCGCAGCTACGATGCCCATGCTGAGCTGCAGCTGGCGGTGGGGCGTTCGCTGGTTCAGCGATTGCCCGGCGAACTGGTGAAGCCGGCGGCTCTCGATCTGGGCTGTGCTACCGCGCCCTTTGCCCGAGCCCAGCAACAGGCACTGCCGGACGTGTTATGGCAGGCGGTGGATCTGTCGTCCGATATGCTTAATGAGGCCGCTGAACGGGGCCGACTCAACGATCATTACCAACCTCTGTGCGCGGATGCGGAATCCCTGCCGCTGGAAGCGTCGTCCCAGGGGCTGGTGTTTTCCTGTTTTGCCTTGCAGTGGTGCCACCCGGCCAGGGTGATGGCGGAAGTGCAACGGGTGCTGGCGCCGGGAGGCCGGTTGCTGCTGGCGGTTCCCCTGGCTGGCTCCCTGCAGGAATTGAATCAGAGCTGGCAGGGGGTAAATCACCGCCCCCATGTGAATCCCTTGCCGTCGCTGAAGGACTGGCAGGGCGCGGCTTTGCAGGCCGGGTTTGCCGATGCGCAATGGCAGCAACAGGTGATGGTGGAATACTACGATTCGGTCAAACAGATTGCTCGCCGCCTCAAGGCTACCGGCGCTGATCACGTCAATGGCGCCAGCGGCCTCACCGGCAAGAATGCCTGGCAGGCTATGGTGGCAGAATACGAAACCAGACGGACCGGGCAGGGGCTGCCGTTGACCTGGAATGTGTTGTTCCTGGAAGCGGAAAAGAATTGAGCTGCAAGCTTCAAGCTACAACGCGAATCTGCCGCCGCCGTGTTCTGCCACGCTTTCTCCGCGCCCACGACCATCGATGCACGGGCTGCAACATTGGAGTCATGTGGCAACCTTTCCCGTGTTGCAGCTTGAAGCTTGTAGCTTGCCACCTAACAAACAGCACCGCCCTTTCAGAGGTTCACCATGGAAAACCAGAAGCCCCCCCTTCCTGCCCTCAAGGGCATTTTCTTTGTCACCGGCACCGACACCGAAGTCGGCAAGACCTGGGTGAGCTGTCGTCTGCTGGAGCGTGCTCGCGAAGCGGGATTGAGTTGCTACGGTCTCAAGCCGGTAGCCGCCGGGTGTGAGGAAACCGCAGAGGGCTGGCGCAATGAGGATGCCCTGCAATTGATGGCGGCCAGCTCGGTGACATTACCCTACGAATTAGTCAATCCGGTGGCGTTGAAAGCGCCAGTTGCGCCGCATATTGCTGCTCAAAAGGAGGGTAAGGCCATTACGCTGTCACGGCTGGTCGGCTATGTGCGCGGAGCCCTGAGTGCTCATAAAGCAGATCTGATTCTGATCGAAGGCGCGGGCGGTTGGCGGGTGCCTCTCAATGACCGGGAAATGCTCTCCGGCCTGGCCAGTGCCCTGGAGCTACCGGTGATTCAGGTAGTGGGCATGAAACTGGGTTGCATCAATCATGCACTGTTGACCGCAGAAGCGATTGAAAAAGATGGGCTGCATTATGCGGGCACCATGGCCAACTGCTTTGGTGAAATGGACGCGCAGGAGGAGAATCTGCTTACCCTGCGCCAGCATTTGCCCGGCGCGTTTGCCTTGGTGTAGCGCGTTTTTCCCGCACAATGTCACGGTTTTTTCAGCTGTTATTCATGCCTCTGTCACCTTTAACTGGGCGGTTACAGGGCGCTACATAGTACTACAGTGCAACTACCCAAGGCCCACTGTTCCGATGCAATTTCCTGCCTAATCTTGAGTCGTCAGCGCGTGAAGCGATGGCGTTCAATCAGGGGGAAGTTCCATGGATCGCAAACGACGTCGCCTGGTGCAGGCGCTGGGTGCGGGCAGTACGCTCGCGCTGGCGGGTTGTGGGGGCGGTAGCAGCTCGCCAACGACACCGGTTAATACACCGACTCCGAATCAGCCCGAGGTTCCGGATCAACCTGATGCACTGCCCACTGCGTCTTTTCTGCATGGGGTGGCATCCGGTGACCCACTGTCCGACCGGGTGATTCTGTGGACGCGGGTAACGCCAGACCTTGGCAACGGTGAGGATGTGGCTGTGGCAGTTACCGTGGCCAGTGATCCGGCCATGCAGCAGATTGTTGCGACTTATGCGGCAACGGCTACGGCAGCAGCAGACTACTGCGTGAAGGTGGATGCCTCGGGCCTACAGGCAGACCGTTGGTACTACTATCAGTTTGCGGTGGCGAACAAGACCTCTGCGGTGGGTCGTACCCGAACCTTTCCGGCCTCTGATCGATTTATCGACCGCGCCCGTTTCGCAGTGGTGTCCTGTTCCAATTATCCCAATGGGTTTTTCTCGGTGTACCGGGCCGTTGCCAATCACCCGGACCTGGATTTTGTCCTCCACCTTGGGGATTACATCTACGAATATGGCGCGGGAGAGTATGGTGACTTTCCCGACCGCTGCACGCTGCCTGCCCATGAAATGGTGTCGTTGAGCGATTACCGCCAACGTCCCGCCACGTACAAGACCGATCCGGACCTGCAGGGTATCCATCCACAATTCCCCATGATCGCCGTCTGGGATGATCACGAATCCAGCAACGACAGCTATCGCGACGGCGCCGAGAATCACCAGCCGCTTACCGAAGGCGACTGGGAAACCCGCAAGCAGATTGCCCAGCAGGCCTACTTCGAATGGCTGCCCATTCGCCCCCGCGAGCCGGGTAATCACAGTGTGATCTATCGCCGTTTCCAGTTCGGTGATCTGCTGGATCTGACCATGCTGGACACGCGTCTGGAAGGCCGTGACGAGCAACTGACGATTCCCGCTGACCCGGCCCGCAACGATGAAGACCGCCACCTGATCAGCGCCGAGCAGATGGACTTTCTGCTCGACAGTCTCAGCGCCTCCACCAGCCAGTGGCGCTTCATCGGCCAGCAGGTCATGTTTGCCCAGCTCAACATTGCCGAGCTGCCGACCCTGGATGAGCGTAGCGCACAACTGCGCGGCAACCTGTCCGCCATCAACATGGATCAATGGGACGGCTATGCGGCAGACCGACTGAAAATTCTCAACCATATCGACGACAACAACATCGATAATGTGGTGATCCTCACCGGGGATATTCATACCTCCTGGGCCAGTGAAATCTATCGCAACCCGGGGTCATTACTCGGTGACCTGTTCGACAAGCCGCTGGCGGCGGAGCTGGTTACCCCGGCGGTGACCAGCCCGGGGTTCCCGGAGGGCGCGGCGGAAGTGGCCGGGGCACTGATTCCGGTGGTCAACCCGCATATCCGTTATGTGGAAGCCAAATCCCGCGGTTTCATTCTGGTGGACGTGGATCGCCAGCGTACCCAGGGCGAGTTCTACTACGCGCAGAGCATCGAATCTTTTGATTTGCGTGGCCAGATTGATACCAGCAAGACCAAGGTGGTTGCGGTGAAAAGCGGTGACAGTCGCATTGTCGAAGACCTGCCCCCGTCTCGCCCGCGTTCCCTGCGCACTGCGGTTTTCCACCCTCCTGTACCGAATTCCGATGAGGTGATGTCATGACTTTTCCCTGGAAACTGCTGCCCCTGGTGGCGGCGCTGACGCTGGCGGCTTGTGGCGGCGGGGGATCTTCCAGCCCTGCCAACAGCGCTAATTCCGGTGGTAACAGTGAAACCCCGAACACCCCGTCCGAACCGGGTGATGGAGAAGGTGGTGATGAAGGGGGCGAAGGACCGGTGGCTAACAACCCGCCGGCAGCACTGCGCTTTATTGTGATTGGCGATTCCGGTAGTGGCTTCGCCGGTCAGTATGCGGTGGGCGAAGCCATCGACAAGGTTTGCGAGGTAAAAGACGAGTTCGTGGACGACATGGCCTTCCCTGGCTGTGATCTGGTGGTCGGGCTAGGTGACAACATCCATGAATCCGGCGTCACCAGTGTGGACGATCCCCAATTCGCAGAAAAATTTGAAAAGCCTTTCGAGCCGGTGCAGTTGCCGTTCTATATGGTCTTGGGAAACCACGACAATACCGCTTATGTGGGCGGTGACGGTGCGGGAAATGCACGTGGTGAGTTTCAGGTGGATTACACCTACTTCGACGGCAAGCTCTCCAACCGCTGGAACATGCCGGATCGGTATTTCCTGCACAGTGCCGGCACCACCCACACCAATCCTCGCCCGCTGGTGGATTTCGTGGCGCTGGATTCCAACCCCATTGCCGGTGGTTTCGGTGATCCGGATATCGCCTATGCCTACCACACCTATGGCATCGACCAGCGCAACTGGGCGGTGAATACCCTGGCCGGCTCCAATGCCGTGTTCAAGGTCGCCATGGCCCACCACCCCTATCTGTCCAACGGCTCTCACGGCAACGCCGGAAACTATGATGGTGTGCCCAGCGAGATTCTGCCGGTACTGGCCGGGGAGCGCTGGAAGGCCTTTATGGAAGAAGCGGTCTGTGATCAGACCGACTTTTTCTTTGCCGGTCATGACCATGATCTGCAGGTTCTGGAAGCGGTGCCGGATTGCGGCCGCACCGAGTTCGTGGTCAGTGGCGCGGCGGGAAAGACCCGTTCCATTGATGACCCGGAACGCAATACTGCGCGTTTCCAGCAAGGCGATGTCTATGGGTTCTTCTGGATGAAGGCCACCGAAGCCGACCCCGTTACCCTGGCGCCGGCCACCCTATGCCTGGATGCCTATGTGGTAGACCCTGAGGCAGAAGGGCTGGGCGTGATCAGCAACGGTGAGCTGACCCCGGCCTATACCCACTGCTATGACAAGCAGCCCATGGTGGGGCTGGTGCCGGGCAATGATTTTTCCGGTCTGCCCCTGGGTGACGGGGCTTTACCGCTGCCGTTGCCGGACGGTTTTGATGCGGACTTTACCGGCCCGCTGAAAGAGCTGCGTGAGACCCTGGTGTCCGGTTTTACCCAGGCCGGTGCCAACCTGCCCGAAGACCAGCGTCAGGTGTTCGACCAGATGATTGCTGGTACAGACATCCTGTTCAATGCCATGGATGCGGCCACCGCTGCGATTCTGCAAGGCGACACGAATGGGATGACCCAGTCCGTGCAGGCGGTGCTGGCGGCGTCGGAGCAATTGCAGGCTATCGATACCAGCGGTCTGCCGGTGCCCTTTGATCAACTGGGCGGTGCGTTCGATGCCCTGGCCGATGGTTTTGGTGGCGGTGGTGGTGACGCCGGTGAAGGCGGCACGGTGGAAGACATTGCCTTTATCGCCGGCCCGCTGGTGGCATTGTCCCGTAACCTGAACAATATCCTTGATGGCATTGAAGAGCAGGTGCCGGGCGACGTGCCGGTGTTTGCCGGGCTGACCTCGGTGCTCTCCACCGTTTCCCTGGGCCTAGCGAATACCCTGGAGCAACTGGTGCTGCTGGATACCAGTGCGACCGGTGAGCAACTGGTGGGCACCGTACAGCAGACCCTGGAGAATCTGGTCAACGACGTGCTCTGGCTCAACCAGATTCCCGGCGCGGAGGATTACGCGACCTTGCCCGGTGATGCACTGTCTTCAGGGCTGTTGATCGTGGTACGGGAAGTGACTGAGCAACTGGATGAGCGACTGCTCAGCCCGCTGGCACCGCTGCTGGATCTGTTGTCACCGATCACAGGATTGTTGGCTGGATTGTTTGATGGCTTCTGATTGCCAATAGGAAAAAGACAATCTCTCTTGTCCATAAACCGTGAGGTGGAAACGCCTCGCGGTTTTTTGTGGGTGCGAGATGTGGTTGGGGTCTTGCTTGCAAGGCGAAGGCTCGAAATTACTCCCGAAGTCCCCTGGAATATTCGTCTTGCGAGCAAGGCTCAATGGTGGTTCGGGGCGTTCCGTGTCAGGAAATGCGCAACGGTTTCACCGGTCCCGGATGGTAGGCAGGGATCACGCCCAGTTGTTGCAGCGTATCGATTACCTGGTCCACGGTAATCCCTTGTAGGCAGGGGTAACTGTCCAGGGCGCAGCTGCTGCGTTCGCAGCTCTCATGACAAGGCTGCCAGCGCAGCACCTGTGCATCGGGTGAGAGTGGTTGCCAGAGTGTGTCATCGGTGGGGCCGAACAGGGCCACGGTAGGAAGCCCGCAGGCCGCGGCCAGATGCATGGGGCCGCTGTCGTTGCCGATAAAGCCGCGGCTGCGTTGCAGCAGGGCGACCAGCCCTGCCAGGCTGAGCTGATCGCACAGGTCGATAACCGGGTCGCAGAGAAAACTCTGGATGCGGGCAATCTGCTGGCGATCTTTCTGGCCTGCGCCAATCAGCAAGGGGGTCAGGCCGGCACGACGCAGACGCCGGCAGAGTGCAGCGAATTGCTCCGCATGCCAGATCTTGTACGTCTTGGTGGCGCCAGCATGGATGGCTATCAGATTGTCAGATTGTCGGGTGCCTTTCAGAATGCGGTTCGCTTCGTCCTGGCCAGCGGCAGTGTCGCTCAGCGGCAGGTAGCGTGCCGGTGAGTTCGCGGCGGGACGGCTAAGGCTGGCATAGGCCTGCCAGCGATGGCCGGACCAGTCTGCCTGTGGTTGCCGGGTGTAAAACCACTGGCCATGACGGCGGTGCGGGCCGATGCGCTCGACGGCGCCACTGAGCCGCGCCAGCGTGGCGGATTTTTGCTCCCCCTCAATATCCACGACTACCTCTGCCTTAAAGCGACGCATGGCCATGATCAGCGTCAGGTAACTGCGCACGCGCTGAAACAGTGGCACCTGCCGGGACAGGGACAGTTCCGGGTAATACAGCAGACGCGTCTCACCCGGCAGGCTCTGCTCCACCAGTGATTGATAGCGCTGACTCACCACCAACAACGCTTGCGGTTGAGCGGCCAGCATGGCGCGCAGATGGGGCAGGGCAATCAGCAGATTGCCCATGTGGCTGCAGGGAAACAGAATCAACAAGCGAGACATGACAGGCTGGTCGTTATCCATAACATTGAATAACAGCCTAGAGGGAGTGGGTGTCGGTTACATGACAACAGGCAGCTACGAGCTACGAGCTACGAGCTACGAGCTACGAGCTACGAGCTACGAGCTACGAGCTACGAGCTACGAGCTACGAGCTACGCTCGATGGGATAGGTAAAGGGTGGAAAGTTCCTGGGACCTCGGCATTTCTACGAAGCCGCTGTAGGAACGCAGCGCAGCGGAGTAACGCACGCAGTGCAGTGCGGCCCGAAGGGTGAGCGAAGCGAATACATCCTCTTGAGGTGCGAACCTTGCGCAGCAAGGGAATCGACCGGAGGGCGATCAGGAATCCCAAATCTCGACAGGTCTCTCCAGAAACAATGGTGCTTTGATGTTGATCTCTGCCGCCTCGCTACGCTCGGTTCGCATGTCGTAGATCCCCTGGGGGACAAGCATGGGCTCCTACAAAAAACGGGGGGCACGGCACAATTCGGTTGGCACGGCCACACCCGCCTAGAAGCTGGTAGCTAGCCGCTCGCGGCTGCTTTCAATCCCGCTCAATCAACCAGTCGGCGATCCGCCCCCAGCTCTGTTTCTGTGCCGCGGCGCTGCCGAGGATGCCCATGTGGCCGCCTTCGATGGTGATGAAGGTCTTGTCCTTGCTGCAGATCAGCGGCTCCATGGCCTGGCTGCATTCCGGCGTGACGATGGGATCGCTGGCGCCGGTAACGTTGAGCACGTTGGCGGTAACCTGATTCAGGTGGCCTTCGGTGCCTTCCATGGGAAGCTGGCCGTGGGCCACCACATTATCGGTCCACAGGTAACGGATGATGTCCTGAATGACGCCGCCCGGGTAGGCCACCATGTCGTCCAGGAAGGCACCGTTGGTGGCGTGGGCGGAGACGAAGTCCCGGTCGTGCAGGTTCTTCACCAGATTCCAGTAGCCCTGCAGGCTGCCCACCGGATTGGTGAGCTTGAAGGCGAGGCTGTTGATCCAGCCGGGAGAGCGTAGCAGCCCCGCCGGCACATCATGGATGCGCAGGCCGGTGGTGCTGCGTATCCATTTGGCACGACGGCTGAAACGGCGGTACTGGGCGCCCAGAGCACCATTGCGGTGATAATCCGTGGGCGCGCCCACCAGTACCAGGTTGTTGATATCCGGGTCCTGGCCCAGTGCGCTGTAGCAGAGACTGAACAGGCCGCCGAAGCTCCAGCCGTGCAAGCTGAGTTGCTGCTTGCCGCTGTGCTGGCGCACCTGCACCAGCAGCTTGGGCAGATAGTCGGCAAAATAGCTGCTTAGGCTCAGGTGGTTGTGGTGTTTGCCGGGTCGTCCCCAATCCACCATGTACAGCTCGAAGCCGCGGGCGCGCAGGTAGCGCACCAGGCTGCGCTGGGGGAACAGGTCATAGATCAGCATGTTCACCGCCAGCGGTGCCACCAGGACCAGCGGTGTGCGCTGGGTGTCCCGGCTTACGGACATCACCGTGCCATCGGTAAGGGGGATGGCGTTTTCCTGCAGCGGTGGGTAGTAGCGCAGCTTCACCAGGCCATCGTCGAACAGGGTCTCGTAGGGGGTCTGTTCCGCCTGGCTCAGGGCGTCTGCCTGGAACAGCCGGGCGCGGCCATTATCCAGGCGTTGCCGCCAGGGGCGAGTGGTGTTGTCGAGAACCTGTTGCAGGGTGTCAGTGATCATGGTTTCACCGGCGATGAATTTTTAGCAGAAGTCGAGTTTCTAATGACTCTGTTTGAGCGCGTTCTTCAGCGAGAGGTGGGGGAGATGATT
>NZ_JBNPEC010000258.1:0-2524 GCF_051117345.1 Alcanivorax sp. | reverse complement strand
AAATATGTGCCGGTGAAATCCTATGCCGCCGCCGTCACTGCCTTCCGCAATAACGAAGTGCAGATGGCCTGGTTCGGCGGTCTGTCCGTTGTACAGGCCCGTCGCCTGGTGCCCGACTCCCAGGCCATCGCCCAGGGCCTGGAAGATCCTGACTTCAAGTCCTACTTCATCGCCAACACCAGCACTGGCCTGAGCCCGTCCGAGACGCTCACCGATGCCTTTGTCGAGCAGACGTCCTTTACTTTTGGTTCCAAGGGCAGCACCTCCGGGCGCCTGATGCCGGAGTTCTACCTGCGCGATACCTTCAACCAGTCTCCGGACCAGCTGTTCGAGAAAGTCGGTTTCTCCGGTGATCACAGCGCCACCATTGCCCTGGTACAAAGCGGCGCTTACGCCACCGGCGCGGTGAACTACAAGGTATGGGAGCGCGAACTGGAAGAAGGCAAGATCGACACCGACAAGGTGCAGGTCATCTGGGAAACCCCCGGCTATCCGGACTATCACTGGACCGTGCGCGGCGACCTGAATGAAAAATTCGGCGACGGCTTCACCCAGCGCGTCACCGAGGCCCTGCTGGCCATCGATGACCCGGTTCTGCTGAAGGCGTTCCCGCGGGAAAAATTCATTCCCGCCAGCAATGACGACTTTGCGCCCATTGAGGAAACAGCCGAAGCCATCGGCCTGCTGGACGCAGAGTAGAGAGTAACAGGGCATCGCGTTGACATTTCGCCTTGAAAACGCACGGCTTGGCCATCCCGGCCAGGTCGTGTTTGCATCCCTGTCGCTGACCATTGCCGACGGCGAGAAGGTGGCGTTGCTGGGCCCTTCCGGCGCCGGCAAATCCACCCTGCTGGCGGCCCTGCGCCAGCAGCAGGAAGCCCACTGTGCCTGGTGCCCCCAGGCCGGTGACTTGGTGCCCATGCTCAGCGTCTTCCACAACCTCTACATGGGCGCCCTGCCCCGCAACCCGACGCTTACTAATCTGCGCAACCTGATCTGGCCCAGCGCCCGGGAAAAATCCAGCGTGGGCGAACTGGCCCGGGAACTGGGGTTACAGGACAAGCTGTTCACCAGCGTGGATCAGCTATCCGGCGGTCAGGCGCAACGGGTTGCCCTGGGCCGGGCGCTCTATACGCAGCGCGCGGTGCTGCTGGCCGACGAACCGGTCTCCAGCCTGGATGAACACCAGGGGCTGGCGTTGCTGCGCCAGGCACTGGGCCGCCACCATACCGCCGTGGTCGCGCTGCACGATCGTGAGCTGGCGCTGCAATGCTGCGACCGCATCATCGGCCTGGGTGACGGCAAGATTCTGCTCGATGCCCCCGCCAGCACCCTGAACCTGGGTGACCTGGACACGCTCTACCAATGAGCCCCGGCGAGCACGGCCAGGCCTCCGGCGCCCGGCATCCCGTCATCAACACCACCGCCTCCCGCTGGCGCCGGGCCAGCTTCTGGCTCGCCGTGGCCGGGCTGATTGCCCTGGCGATTGCCGACCTGGACATCGCCCGCTCCTCCCCGGGCAGCGAGCTGCTGCGCATGGGCCAGGGCTTTCTGGCACCAGACTTTTTCTCCACCGATAACCTCTGGCGAGCACTGGCCAATACCCTGGCCTTCGCCTGGCAAGGCACCGCCCTGGCCGCCCTGTTCGGCTTTCTCATGGCCATGGCCTGGCATCACCGTTGGGTGCGGGGCTTCGCTGCCAGCATCCGCGCCGTCCACGAACTGTTCTGGGGGTTGCTGTTGTTGCAGGTGGCCGGGCTGAGCACGGTCACCGGGGTACTGGCCATTGCCATTCCCTACGCGGGCATCTTCGCCAAGGTCTTCGGTGAATTTCTGGAAGAAGCCGACCCAAGCCCTGCCAATGCACTACCCGTCAGCCGCCAGCGCCTGAGCGTATTCTTCTACGCCCGCCTGCCGCTGGTTTGGCAGGCCTTCAAGGCCTACGGCGGCTACCGGCTGGAATGCGCCATCCGCGCCTCCGCCATCCTCGGTTTTATCGGCCTGCCCACCCTGGGCTTCCATCTGGAAACCGCCTTTCGTGAAGGCAGCTACGACCAGGGCGCCGCCCTGCTTTACCTGTTCTTTGCCATCATCTTTACCCTGCGCTGGTGGCTGCGACCGGCGCTGATCCCGGTATACCTGCTCGCCGCCATTGCCTGGGCGCCACCGCTGTTCACCGGCCGACTCGATACCCTGGTGCGCTTTGTCACCGTGGATCTGGTACCGGTGCCGTTACGTCAGGGCGGTGGATTGACGGAACTGTGGCAGTGGTTTGCCATGCTCTGGCAACAACAACTGTGGCCGGGGCTCTGGCAGACCCTGGTACTGGGCCTCGGCGCCCTGCTGCTCACTGGCTTGCTGTCGCTGCTACTGTTCCCGTTGATCTCGCCGTTGTTCGGCAACCGGGCCAGCCGCACCGCCGGCCATGGCCTGCTGGTGGTCATGCGCACCACCCCGGAATTCTTTCTCGCCTTCTTTTTCCTGATTCTGCTCGGCCCCTCCATGCTGCCGGGCATCCTGGCCC
>NZ_JBNPEC010000093.1:0-14283 GCF_051117345.1 Alcanivorax sp. | reverse complement strand
TGCCAAGATATCGTCCACATGCGCGATGCCGATGGACAGGCGCCCCCTCGCGCGGCTGACGCCAGCGTTGGCCCATTCCTTATCCTCCGGCTGACGGTGCGTGGTGGAGGCGGGGTGGCAGGCCAGGGAGCGTGCATCGCCAATATTCACCAACCGCAGGATCAGTTGCAGGGCATCAATGAAACGGGCGCCGGCTTCCTGGCCGCCCTCAATGCCGAAACTGAGAATGCCGGAAGCGCGGCCGTTCATATATCGCTTCGCCAGTTCGTGATCCGGGCTTTCCGGCAGACCTGCATAGTTCACCCAGTTCACCTGGGGATGGTCGCGCAGGAATTCGGCAACCTTCTGTGCATTCTCGCAGTGGCGATCCATGCGTAGCGGCAGCGTTTCGATACCCTGCAGGACCAGGAAGGTGTTGAATGGGCTCAGGGCGGCGCCGGTGTTGCGTAGCGGGGCCACTCGTGCTCGACCAATGAAGGCGGCTTCGCCCAGGGCTTCGGTGTAGACCACGCCGTGGTAAGAGGGATCGGGTTCGTTGAGTACCCGGAATCGCTCCTTGTGTTCGGTCCACGGGAATTTGCCGGAATCCACAATCACCCCGGCCACGGAGTTGCCGTGCCCGCCCATATACTTTGTCAGCGAGTGGACCACGATATCGGCGCCATGCTCGATGGGGCGCCACAGATAGGGAGTCGCAACGGTGTTGTCGACGATAAGCGGTACGCCGGCTTTATGAGCCACCTCGGCCAGGCGTTCTATGTCGACGATATTGCCGGCAGGGTTGCCGACGGATTCGCAGAATACCGCTTTGGTATTGTCATCAATGGCAGCGGCCAGCGCATCAAAATCATCGTGACTGACAAAGCGCGCCTCAATGCCACGGCGCGGCAGGCTGTGCGCAAAGAAGTTGTAAGTGCCGCCGTACAGTTTGCTGGTAGTGACGATGTTGTCGCCCACTTCGGTGATGGTTTCCAGCGCGTATTCAATGGCGGCCATGCCGGAGGCCACGGCCAGGGCTCCCACGCCCCCTTCCATGGCAGCGACCCGCTCCTCGAGCACCGCATTGGTGGGGTTCATGATGCGGGTATAAATATTCCCGGGCACCTTCAGGTCAAACAGATCCGCACCATGCTGGGTATTGTCGAAGGCATAGGACGTGGTCTGGTAGATCGGTGTTACCACTGCCTTGGTGGTAGGGTCCACATGAAAGCCGGCACGCACGGCAAGGGTTTCCATCTTCATGAGCGGTCCTTGTGTTGTTGTATGAGTGAATCAGTTTCAGAGAGTATCAAACTGTCGAGTGGTTATCCGGGGTTATCTCCGGTTCACTGACAGCAGCTGCAAACGCAAAAAATGCCCCTGATGTGGCCAGCGTATCTCGTCACCCACTTTCAGGCCCAACAGCGCTGCACCGGCAGGGGTAAGAATGGAAATGGCGTCGCTGACGGTGTGTGTTTCGTGGGGCAGAGTCAGCACTCTTTCGTGTTCCTTGCCGGTAGTTTTATTACGAAAACGCAGGCGGCTGCCCAGCGTTACCACGTTCTCCGGCATGGCGTCCGCCTCAATAATGTGGGCGCGGGCCAGCTCATCGTAAAGATAGTCGATCTGGTCCGAATCGCCTTTGAAGTTATCCAGCACGGCAAAAAGGCGGTCACGGTCCGTGGTGCTGACGGTAATAGGGGGTAGCGTATTCATGATGTTCTCCTGACGGTGTTTGGGTGTGTCGCCGAGGGCGCCGAACCCCCGGTTTCCGTCGGGTGTTCGGCGTCAGGAGAGAAAGGCAGGGGTGCTCGCAACCAGAACGAAGGCGCTGGCAGTAAAGGAGGGAGTCAGGCTGTCAGAGACAGCAATTATAGTTCGAACCGAGTTCATAAGGCGAGATTAGCAGAGCCGGTTGTTTTGTCCAGTGGTCTTCAAGGCATGGGATGGTTGCCTTCGAGTGAGACAGCGGAGGCTTCAGCCAATAACCAAACGCAACGAATCTCATAATGCGGTTTCGTCATGAATATGGATGATTTGGTTATTGGCAGATAACGTCCACGACATCAAGATCGTCAGTGGCCCATAACAATAAGGAGATCGGGATGGCGCGAAAATTATCCATTATGGATTCCGGCTGGTTGATGATGGAAACCCGGGAAACTCCCATGCACGTGGGCGGGTTGGCCCTGTTTGCGGTGCCGGAGGATGCCCCCAGCGATTACATGGAAAGCGTTTACCGCTACATGGTGGAGGTGGACGGTGTTTGCCGGCCTTTCAGCCAGAAGATCCAGTCTCGCTTGCCGGGCCGACTGGATGCGGCCTGGGTAGATGACAAGAATTTTGATATCGATTATCACGTACGCCATTCGGCGTTGCCCCGCCCGGGACGGGTGCGGGAATTGCTGGCGCTGGTTTCCCGCTTGCATGCCCAGCGGCTGGACCCGAGCCGGCCCCTGTGGGAGAGCTACCTGATCGAAGGGCTGGAAGGCAATCGCTTTGCCCTTTATACCAAGATGCACCATTCCATGGTGGACGGCATGGCCGGCATGCACCTGATGCAGTCGCGAATGGCGTCCAGCGCCGACGAACGCTTGCCCGCTCCCTGGTCAGGGGAGTGGGATCAGCGCAAAAAACCGCGCAAGAAAAATGTGGCGGTAGCGGCCAAGGCCAGCGTGCTGGAAGGCATGGGCAGTGCTCGCCGTGGCGCCGGGCAGTTGGTGGATTTGCTGCGGTTGCCGAAAGAAAGCAATGTGAAAACCATCTACCGGGCCCCCAAGACCCAGCTTAACTGCCGCGTCACCGGTGCTCGCCGGTTTGCCGCCCAGTCCTGGTCCCTGTCGCGGATCAAGGCAGCGGCGAAACAGCACAACGGCACCGTTAACGATATTTTCCTGGCCATGTGCGGCGGCGCCTTGCGCCGTTACCTGGAATCACTGGATGCGCTCCCTGCCGAGCCGCTGGTGGCCCAGGTGCCGGTGTCCCTGCGCAGTGCGGATCAGGCGGAAGGCGGTGGCAATGCCATTACCACGGTACAGGTGAGCTTGGCCACCCACATTGCCAGCCCGCTGGGGCGTCTGGTCGCCATTCAGGAATCCATGCAGGCGGTAAAAACCCGTCTTGGCGAGATGCCGAAGTCGGATATCGACGCCTATACCGTGATGACCAATATGCCGCTTTCGCTGGGGCAGGTGACGGGCCTGTCCGGGCGGGTCAGCCCCATGTTCAATCTGGTGATTTCCAATGTGCCGGGGCCTAAAGAAACCCTCTATTTCAACGGCGCGGAGTTGCTGGCGTCCTATCCGGTGTCGCTGGTGCTGCACGGCTATGCGCTGAATATCACTGTGGTGAGTTACAAGGACAGCCTGGAATTCGGCGTGATTGGTTGCCGCGTTACCTTGCCGCACATCCAGCGATTCCTGGATTATCTTGAGGCCTCGCTGGCGGAGCTGGAATAACCGCGGGCAGGGAGTGGCTGGTGGCAAAGGGGGCCTGGTGCCCCTGAAGAACCGCCCGTCCTGTCCTAAGAAATAAAGTACTGTGCTTCACGGGTGAGTGGTCACCGCGAGGGTGATATTGTTGCTCCCATCATGGACTGTATGGAACCGGGAGTATGGTTTACGGAAATGCAATTGCCCGGGCAGCGGAACTGCTGGCCGAGCGGCTCAATCACCAGCAACTGATGGCAGTGACGGCAGAATCCTGCACCGGTGGCGGCATTGCTCATGTTCTGACCTCGATAGCCGGCTCGTCCCGGTGGTTTGAGCGCGGGTTTATCACCTACTCCAATGAGGCCAAGCAAGACATGCTGGGAGTTCAGGCCGATATCCTGGAGAGCCATGGTGCGGTCAGTGAGGAAGCGGCACTGGCTATGGCCCGTGGTGCCATCACTTACTCTCGGGGGCATGTCAGTGTGGCGGTGACCGGCATAGCCGGCCCGGATGGCGGCAGCGAGGAGAAGCCGGTGGGGACGGTGTGGATTGCCTGGGGCCAGAAACTGGGTTATGCCGAAGCGCAACGTTTCCATTTTGTCGGCGGTCGGGATGCCGTCCGTCAGCAGACCATTCTGGAAGCCATCCGGGGCTTGAATGCCCGTCTTGAGTCGTCACAATCAGCCAAATAGTCAAACGGGGTTGCAATGGGCAGCAATAGCTGTCCATAATGCTGGCCATATAGTCAGCACTGACTAAAAGGTCAGATGCGATAGGTTACAGACGGTCGCCGTCAATGAATGACGCACCAGTTAACGGAGAGGGGTCACATGAGCGATAAAGGTAAGGCGCTGTCCGCCGCACTATCCCAGATCGAACGTCAGTTTGGTAAAGGTTCCGTGATGCGCATGGGCGATCGCAAGCGCGAGCGCATGCCGTCCATTTCCACCGGTTCTCTGGGCCTGGATATTGCGCTTGGTATCGGCGGGCTCCCGAAAGGCCGTATCGTGGAAATCTATGGCCCGGAATCCTCCGGTAAAACCACCCTCACCCTCAGCGTAATCGCCCAGGCGCAGAAAAAAGGCGCCACCTGCGCCTTTGTGGATGCGGAACACGCCCTGGACCCGGATTATGCCGAAAAGCTGGGCGTCAACGTGGATGACTTGATTGTGTCCCAGCCGGATACCGGTGAGCAGGCTCTGGAAATTACCGACATGCTGGTGCGCTCCGGTGCCGTGGATGTGGTGATCGTGGATTCCGTGGCGGCGCTCGTGCCCAAGGCGGAAATTGAAGGCGAAATGGGCGACACCCATGTGGGCCTGCAGGCGCGCCTGATGAGCCAGGCGCTGCGCAAGATCACCGGCAATGTGAAAAATGCCAATACCCTGGTGGTGTTCATCAACCAGATCCGCATGAAGATCGGTGTGATGTTTGGTAACCCGGAAACCACCACCGGCGGTAACGCCCTCAAGTTCTACTCCTCCGTGCGTTTGGATATTCGTCGCATCGGTGCAGTGAAGCAGGGTGACGAAGTCACCGGTAACGAAACCCGCGTGAAGGTGGTGAAGAACAAGGTATCGCCGCCGTTCCGTCAGGCCGAATTCCAGATTCTTTACGGCCAGGGCATCAATCAGCTGGGTGAAGTGCTGGACCTGGGTGTGCAGCAGGGCCTGGTGGACAAATCCGGTGCCTGGTATGCCTACAAGGGTGACAAGATTGGCCAGGGCAAGCAGAACGCCTGTGAATTCCTGCGCGAGAACCCGGCTGTCGCCGAGGAAATCGAGAAGGAAATTCGTGCTCGCTTGCTGCCTGATCCCACTGAGGCTCCCGCTGCCAAGGAAGAGGAAGCCGAAGCCGGCAATGAGTGAACCGCTCACTGAATCCGAACTGCGTCAGCGGGCTGTCAGCCTGCTGGCGCGTCGGGATCATGCTCGCCGGGAGCTGGAAACCAAGCTGTACCGCAAAGTCGGTGAGCAACCGGCGCTCCCTGCGGTGATGGCCTGGTGTGAAGAACACGGCTTTATCGATGACCGGCGCTTTGCCGGTTTTTTTGTGCGCTCACGCATCGACCGGGGGCAGGGCGCCCTGCGAATCCGCCAGGAATTACAGCTGAAGGGTGTGGATAACGAGCTGATCGCCCAGGCCCTGGCAGAGGCCGAGGTGGACTGGTTCGCGCTGGCCCGGGAGGTGCGAGCCCGGCGCTTTCGCCAGTACCCGGGCAAGGACCGGAAAGAAAAAGCCCGCCAGCTGCGTTTCCTGCAACAACGTGGTTTCGACGCTGAACAAAGCTTTGCTGCCCTGGACTGTTCCCCGGACGACGACGAGCCGTAGTTCGCTCCTCAAGCCCCCCATCAGTGTCCACTGATGCGCCGTTGGCGTTTTGCTCGCAAAGCGAAGGGCTGACGCCACCCCGATGATTCGCCTCGCGAAAAAGACGTAAACAGCCTTTCCCTATGGCCGTAGAGGCCAGCCTGCTGGCGATGCTGTCATCACAGGGGAATCGCTTGCAGGCATACCCGTGGGGCACAAGAGCTCCTGCAGTGAGCAACAAACCCGCCAGAATTTCCTGCTTGGTATGAACCCGATTCACGGCGTATCCTTCGCTTTTGCGGCTTGTGTGAGATTTCCCATGGAGTACCTGTCTGATCCCTGGCTGGCGGCAGCCATGCTGGGTGCCGGTGTATTGGCGGGTTTTATCAACACTCTGGCCGGTGGCGGAGGGCTGCTGATCCTGCCGCTGCTGATGCTTAGCGGCATGAGCGCGGCGTTGGCCAACGGCACCATGCGGGTAGGGGTGCTGATACAGAGCGTGGAGGCCGTGCGCCAGTTCAACAAGCGCGGCACCATGCCGTTCAAGCCGTTGCCGGCGATTCTGGTGCCCTGTCTGCTGGGAACACTGGTAGGGACTCTGGCGGCTTCTTATCTGCCGGAATCCATCCTCAAACCGGTGTTACTGACCACACTGGTGGTGGTGGCCCTGATCATGGTGTTCAAACCGAATCAACTGTCGCCGGCCCCGGATGAGCTGCCACTGCAACCTAATGATTCTGTCACCGGCTGGCTGGGGCTGTTCTTCTGTGGCGCCTACGGTGGCTTTGTGCAGGCGGGGGTGGGGTTTGTGCTGATCGCCGTTCTGGTGGGTCAGCTTCGCTACGACATGCTGCGCGGCAATGCCCTGAAACTGGCCATTACCGGCAGCTTTACTGTGCTGGCCCTGGGCATTTTCGTGGCCCGCGACCAGGTGGCCTGGCTACCCGGCCTGCTGGTGGCCGCCGGCACCCTGTTGGGCGTACGCCTGGGGGTGGGCTTCGCCCACCGGGTCTCACCGACCGTGCTCAAGCGCATTCTGCTGGTGATGGTGCTGGCGGTGTGTCTGGCGGCGGCGCTGAAAGGATAGCTACAAGCCTCAAGCTCCAAGCTGCAACGCGAGCGTGGCCTTGTCTGTTTTGAAAAGCAATCAGCCCGCGCTCAGGGTTCAGGACGCGGCCAATGGCATCTGAAATCAATAAAATCTTCAACCGCGTTGCAGCTTGCGGCTTGGAGCTTGTAGCTTGCTTCTTCCCCATCGCAACCGGGCCTTGGGGGCGGTATACTCGGCGCTCTCTGATAGCCAGCCGATAATGTTTCTCCTATGAAGAGTGCTGAACTACGCCAGGCCTTCCTGGACTACTTCGCCAGCCAGGGGCACGCCAAGGTGCCATCCTCCTCGCTGGTGCCCCATAACGATCCCACCCTGCTGTTCACCAACGCGGGCATGAACCAGTTCAAGGACGTGTTTCTGGGCCGTGAGTCCCGGGATTACACCCGTGCCACCAGCTCCCAGCGCTGTGTGCGTGCCGGTGGCAAGCACAACGACCTGGAGAACGTGGGTTATACGGCACGGCATCACACCTTCTTCGAGATGCTGGGTAACTTCAGCTTCGGCGACTACTTCAAGCGCGAAGCCATCAAGTTCGCCTGGGAATTCCTCACCGGGACTCTGGGGCTGCCGGAAGAACGTCTGTGGGTCACCGTGCATGTGTCCGATGACGAAGCGGCGGATATCTGGCTGAAGGAAATGGGCGTCAGCGCCGAGCGTTTCTCCCGCCTGGACGAAGACAATTTCTGGCAGATGGGCGATACCGGCCCCTGTGGTCCCAGCTCGGAAATTTTCTACGATCACGGGGCGGATGTGCCAGGCGGCCCACCAGGGTTCGAGGGTGAGGATCTGGATCGCTACATCGAGATCTGGAACCTGGTGTTCATGCAGTACGACCGTCAGCAGGATGGCGAGCTGAAGCCGCTGCCCAAGCCCAGCGTGGATACCGGCATGGGCCTGGAGCGTATCGCGGCGGTGCTGCAGGGCGTGCATTCCAACTACGAGATCGACCTGTTCCAGGCGCTGCTGCAGGCGGCGGCCAAGGCCACCGGCTGCCAGGATCTGGAAGAGAAATCCCTGCGAGTGATCGCCGATCATATCCGTTCCGCCAGCTTCCTGATTTGTGACGGGGTGATCCCGTCCAACGAAGGTCGTGGCTATGTGCTGCGTCGCATCATCCGCCGTGCCCTGCGCCATGGTCACCAGTTGGGCCAGGACAAGCCGTTCTTTTCCACCTTGGTCGGCGCGCTGGCGGAACAGATGGGCGATGCCTATCCGGAGCTGGTCCGCGAACAGGCCCGTATCGAGAAGGCGCTGCGGGCGGAAGAAGAGCAGTTCGGTCGCACCCTGGCCGCCGGCATGAAGGTGCTGGAAGCGGCCATTGCCGAGCTGGATGGCAAGGAGCTACCCGGCGAGGTGCTGTTCAATCTCTACGACACCCATGGCTTCCCGCCGGATCTCACCGCCGATGTGGCTCGCGAGCGGGAGCTGACAGTGGACATGGCCGGTTTTGAAAAAGCTATGGAAGCCCAGCGTGAGCGGGCCCGCGGTGCCGGCAGCTTCGCCAATGATTACAGCGACCGACTCAATATCGAGGTGGTGACTGACTTCTCCGGCTACGAAAAACTGGCGGATGACGATGAGGTCGTTGGCCTGTTCAAGGATGGCGAAGCGGTGGATGCTCTCCAGGCCGGTGAAGAAGGCATGGTGGTACTGGCCAGTACGCCGTTTTATGCGGAATCCGGCGGTCAGGTGGGCGACAGCGGTTTCCTGGTGCAGGGCGACAACCGTTTCGCGGTGTCCGATACCAAGAAGCGCCAGGCGGCCCATGTGCACCTGGGCAAGGTGGAAAGCGGCAGCCTGAAAATGGGCGAGAAAGTCTCCGCCTATGTGGATGTGGAGCGCCGTCGCGCCATCATGCGCAATCACTCCGCTACCCATTTGATGCACGCCGCCCTGCGTGAGGTGCTGGGTGAGCATGTGCAGCAGAAGGGCTCGCTGGTGGCCGCGGACTACCTGCGCTTTGACTTCTCCCATGGCGAAGCGGTGAGTGAAGCCCAGCGCGAACAGATCGAGATTATGGTGAACCGCCAGATTCTAGCCAACACCCCGGTGACCACCGAATTGATGGATATCGAGGCCGCCCGGGAAGCCGGCGCCATGGCCCTGTTCGGCGAGAAGTACGATGATCAGGTGCGCGTGCTGAGCATGGGCAGCGAAGGTTTTTCCAAAGAACTCTGTGGTGGCACCCACGTGAGCCGCACCGGCGATATCGGCCTGTTCCGGATTACCCTGGAAGCGTCCGCCGCTGCCGGGGTACGCCGTATCGAAGCGGTCACCGGTGAGCATGCCCTTAGCGTCATGCGTCAGCAGGAGCGGGCGCTCAGCGAGATCGCGGCCACGGTGAAAAGTACCCCGGACAACGCCGCCGAGCGGGTACGCAGCCAGGCCCAGAAAGTGCGTGAGCTGGAAAAGGAAATCGAGCGCCTCAAGCAGAAACTGGCCAGCGGCGCCGGCAGCGACCTCACCGATGAGGTGCAGGAGATTGCCGGCGTGAAGGTATTGGCGACCCAGCTCGACGGTGCCGATGGCAAGACCCTGCGGGTCACCATGGACAAGCTGAAGGACAAGCTGGGCTCCGCGATCATCCTGTTGTCCGCCGTGGAGGGTGATAAAGTGGCCCTGGTGGCGGGTGTCACCAAGGATCTCACCGACCGCTTCAAGGCCGGTGATCTGCTCAAGCATGTGGCCGAGCAGGTGGACGGTCGCGGCGGTGGCCGCCCGGACATGGCCCAGGGCGGGGGTAACAACCCTGCAGCCCTGCCGGCGGCCCTGGAAAGCGTGAAAAACTGGGTGTCCGAGCAGGGGGCGTAAGCTGCGGTCAAGACCACGGCTCAGCCCTCAACATGAAATCCCGGCGCGTTTCTGCTAAGGTTACGCGCTCTTTTTTGCAGATAAAGCGACTTTATGGCCCTTATAGTGCAGAAATACGGCGGTACCTCAGTGGGTACAGTCGACCGCATTCAAGCCGTCGCCGAGAAGGTGGCAGGCTTCCAGAAACGGGGCGACCAGGTGGTCGTGGTGGTGTCCGCCATGAGCGGCGAAACCAACCGCCTGATCGAGCTGGCCAAAGGTGTCAGCGATAACCCTTCACCGCGCGAGATGGATGTGCTGGTTTCCACCGGCGAGCAGGTCACCATTGCCCTGCTGTCCATGGCGTTGCAGAAGCAGGGCGTTAATGCCCGCTCCTACACCGGCAGCCAGATTCCCCTGCGCACCGATAGCGTCCACTCCAAGGCCCGCATCGAAGAGATCGACGACAAGAAAGTGCGTGCCGATCTCAATGGCGGAAGCGTTGTGGTCGTGGCCGGTTTCCAGGGCGTGGATGCCGACGGCAACATTACGACTCTGGGTCGTGGCGGTTCCGATACCACTGCAGTGGCGCTAGCGGCGGCGCTGCAGGCTGACGAATGTCAGATCTACACCGATGTGGATGGTGTTTACACCACTGACCCACGGGTGGTGGATAACGCTCGCCGCCTGGACAGCATTACCTTTGAGGAAATGCTGGAAATGGCCAGCCAGGGCTCCAAGGTCCTGCAGATCCGCTCCGTGGAATTCGCCGGCAAATACAATGTGCCGCTGCGTGTCTTGTCCAGCTTCCAGGATGGTCCTGGAACTCTCATTACCGTCGACGACGAGGTTGATATGGAAAAGCCGGTAATCTCCGGAATTGCCTTTACCCGTGATGAAGCCAAAATCATCGTGCGTGGCGCCCCGGATACCCCGGGCATTGCCTACAAGATCCTCGGCCCGGTGAGTGCAGAGAACATCGAAGTGGACATGATCGTGCAGAACGTGGGCAAGGACGGCGCCGCCGACTTTACCTTCACTGTACACCGCAACGATTTTGCCCGTGCCCAGGAAGCCCTGCGCAAAGCCTCTGACGAGCTGGGTAACCCGGAAATCATTGGCGACGACAAGATTGCCAAGGTGTCCCTGGTGGGTGTGGGCATGCGTTCCCACGCGGGTGTCGCGTCCAAGATGTTTGAAACCCTGGCCAACGAAGGGGTCAACATCGAGATGATCTCCACCTCCGAAATCAAGGTGTCCGTAGTGATTGCCGAGAAATACCTGGAGTTGGCGGTCCGTGCTCTGCACTCCGCGTTTGAGCTGGATCAGCCCTCCAGCTAAGCGACATACCGTCAGGTAGGTGCGGGGCGACGACTGGTTGGTCGTCGTCCCGTTCACGGCGAGACTTACGAAACCGCTTCAGGCATACTACCGCCCCCGTGCCAGGGGTGGGTAAATGGTCCCGCACCAAGGAGTCGTCAAGGACGGCAACCCGCGAGCCTCAGGTACGGCATGCGCTCACGGAAATTGAAGGACCCCAGGAGGGATCATTATGTTAATTCTTACGCGTCGAGTTGGTGAGACCCTGATGGTAGGTGATGAAGTCACTGTGACTGTCCTGGGTGTGAAAGGTAACCAGGTTCGTATCGGTGTAAATGCGCCGAAAGAGGTTGCCGTGCATCGGGAAGAAATCTACCAGCGGATTCAGCACGAAAAATCATCAGACGGTGAGTCTGCCTGATTTTTGGGCTGTATTTTCTCCGCAAAATCGTTATGATGCGCGGCGAGTTTGGAAACAGGCCGACAAGAGCTCACATTCCAGACTGACAATATGACCGCATTCCGGAGAGGTGGGTGAGTGGCTGAAACCAGTTCCCTGCTAAGGAACCATACGGGTTACCGTATCGCGGGTTCGAATCCCGCCCTCTCCGCCATATATTCAAAAACGCCCCGCACTGCGGGGCGTTTTTCGTTGGAGCCTTGCTCGCAAGGCGAAGCTTCTCCGATTTTCCTCAATCGTGGCGCCTCACTGATTCAGGCTGCCACGCAAAAACCGCGCTAACCAGTGCTGCTCATACCCACGAGCAAACATTTTCAACCCGCCTGACCTTGCAGTTGCGCTACACTATATGCCCCGAAAAAACTCCGACCCAAGGTGACGCCATGACTGACACCCTGACCATCGCCCGCCCTGACGACTGGCATCTGCATTTCCGTGACGGCGATCTGCTCGCCGAGACGGTGCCGGCCACGGCGAACGTGTTTGGCCGTGCCATTGTCATGCCCAACCTGACACCGCCGGTGAATACGGTGGCCCAGGCTGACGAGTACCGGCAGCGAATTCTGGCTCAGGTACCTGCGGGCGTCGCCTTCGAGCCGTTGATGGTGTTGTACCTGACGGATACCACCCCGGTGGAAGAGGTGGAGCGGGCCGCGAAGAGTGACTTTGTGCATGCCTTCAAGCTGTACCCGGCCGGTGCTACCACCAACTCCGACAGTGGCGTCACCGATCCGGGTAAGATCACCCATCTCTACGCGGCCATGGAAAAACACGATGTGCCGCTGCTGGTTCACGGTGAAGTCACCGATGCAGACATCGATATTTTCGACCGTGAAAAAGTCTTTATTGATCGTTACCTCAATGATATCCGCCGCCAGTTTCCTGGCTTGCGCATTGTCTTCGAGCATGTGACTACGGCAGAAGGGGTTAACTTTGTGCGCGAGGCCAGCGAGCTGACGGCGGCGACCGTGACCCCGCAGCACCTGCTGATGAACCGCAACGATTTGTTGGTAGGCGGGGTGCGTCCGCACAACTACTGTCTGCCGATCCTCAAGCGTCGTCAGCACCAGGAAACGATTCAGCAGGCGGTGCTGGAAGGCCATCATCGTTTCTTCCTGGGCACCGATTCCGCGCCACATGCGCGCAACAAGAAAGAAGCCGCCTGTGGCTGTGCCGGTTGCTATTCCGCCCGGGCGGCGTTGCCGCTGTATGCCAGCTTTCTCGAGCAGCACAACGCGCTGGACAAGCTGGAAGGGTTTGCCAGCCACTTCGGCGCGGATTTCTACCGTTTGCCCCGCCATACCGACACCGTGACCCTGGTGCGCAAGCCCTGGTCCGTGCCCGAGGTGATTGATGCGGCCGGAGAGGCCATGGTGCCTTTCTACGCCGGCCAGCAACTGCCCTGGTCCCTGGGCTGATTGATGGAACGCTTGCCGGTAGTTGTCCTGAGCGGGTTTCTGGGCAGCGGCAAGACCACGCTGCTCAACCGCTGGCTCAGTGAGCGCCAGGACCTGGCAGTCATCATCAATGAGCTGGGCGATATCGGTATTGACCAGCATCTCACCGGCCCGGGGCGGGTGCCGGTGACCTTGCTGTCCGGCGGTTGCCTGTGTTGCGTGATACAAGGTTCCCTGTCGAGCACCCTGCGCAACCTCTTCATGGCCCGCAAGAATGGTGAGCTACCGGCGTTTTCCACGCTGGTGCTGGAAACCACGGGCGCTGCCGACCCCTTCGGTGTCACCGCACCGCTGGAGCAGGACCCCTGGCTGAAGAAACGTTTTTTCTGCCAGTCGGTACTGACCGTGGTGGATGCACTGGCCGGGGTCCGTAGCCTGGAGCGTCACCCGGAGTGGCTGGAACAGATCCATGCTGCCGATGCCTTGCTGTTGTCCAAAACAGAGCACTGTGAGCCGCAAGCCCTGGCGGCGCTGAAGCTGCAACTGGCAGCTCTTAACCCTTCCGCGCAACTCTATCCAGAACCGGCACCGGTTGATCTGTTAGCACAGTCATTTCCCCGTCGCTGCCGGGTCACTGGCAGTTTTGCGCCGGTTCAATCGGGCGGCTCGCTGCTGTCGGCGCCGTCACCGGTTACCGGCTCATCCCGTCATCAGCTATATAGCGCCTCGCTGCGCTGGGATGGGGTGTTGTCCTGGCCGCTGTGGCAGGCCGCCCTGAAGCAGCTTGCCGAGCAGTGCGGCGATGCCCTGATCCGGGTGAAAGGGCTGCTACGTGTGGACGGCCTGGATGGGCCCTTGCTGGTGCAATGGGTGGAAGGCAGTGAGCCGGCGCTCAGCCCGCTGAATCAGTGGCCGGATCAGGATAGGCTCACCCGACTGGTACTGATTGTTCGCCATCCCCAGGCTGACTTTGCGCAACAACAACTGGCACACTGGGAAACCTTGCTGACACAGCTTGCCAATCAATAGGATCCGACATGGGTTATCTGTACCTTGCCGTGGCCATCCTCGCTGAAGTGGTGGCGACCAGCGCGCTGAATGCCTCCCAGGGATTTACCCGGCTGTGGCCTTCTGTGGTGACGGTAGTGGGCTACAGCATCGCTTTTTATGCCCTGTCGTTGACCCTGCGTACGGTGCCCATGGGGATTGCCTATGCGGTGTGGGCCGGTGTCGGTATTGTATTGATTGCGCTTGTTGGGGCGCTGCTTTTTCGTCAGCAACCGGACCTGCCGGCAGTGATCGGGATGGCGTTTATCGTGGTTGGCGTGGTGCTGGTAACGTTTGTGTCTCGCACCAATGCACATTGAATAACAAGGAGTTCCTGTGACAGAGCGGATGCAGAGTGCCGAACAGGCCGTGGATTATGTGATCGAGCAGACCGGTGGCGAAATCCGCCTGGCCATGCCGCTGGGACTGGGCAAGCCA
>NZ_JBNPEC010000067.1:0-14427 GCF_051117345.1 Alcanivorax sp. | reverse complement strand
TCCACGTCCGAGACGGTGAAAATGTTGTTGGTGAGAGTGAGGGCCTTGAGGATGTAAACCGCATCATAGACAAGCATACTCTGACACATATCGCGATCCTCATCCATCCTGGTCCGGGTGCAGCGTGGGAACCCTGAGAGGGGGGCTACGCCGGCCGGGCCGTCACCTTTGACAATACCCGCAGGTACCAGTGCTGACAATTGATGGCAGGTCGTGGGGTGTTCCAGTCATGCGACCGGTCCTGCCGTTTGTCCGGCATGGGCAGATCCGGGGCGAAAAGGCAGGAAAAACGCTCAGGGAACCGGCTGATCTTCATTCCCTGAGGGAAGGGTTTGGGAAGCGTTACTGGCGGACAGTGGTAATCGCTTTGGTCACCGAGCCGGTGGCAATCAGTCGTTCTTCGCCGCTGGCGTTCACCGCCAGCGCTTCCGCGCGCATGGCTGCCAGGGAGCGGCCCAGCCGGTCCAGCCGGGCCCGTATCACCACACTTTCTCCCTTCATGGCGGCGCGCAACACACTGCTGTGCGTTTCCACGGTGACCGGTTGTTGATCCGCGGACAGCGACGGCACCACCGCAAAGAAACAGGCCACATCCATCAGTGCATAAACAATACCGCCATGCAGGGCGCCCATGGGGTTGGCGGTGAAATCGTTCACCGCAAAACGCACCTCGCTGCGGCCTTCGCCAGCACTCAGCAATTCCAGCTCGCAGGCGCTATGCAGTGGGTGGGCAAGGACGGAATCGCGGACTTCTTCCAGGCGGCTCATGGTGTCTCTCGTCAGATAAAGGGGCCATTACTCTGCCTCGTGCGATGCTGGCTGTGAATGACCGAATGAAACTTAATCTCTTGACCGGGGTCTTCACTATTCGCAGAGTAGAAACCTCTCAACCTACGGCTGGCACCATGAAAGCACTGGTCTGGACATTGCTGCTGATCATCTGCACACACGTGCTGGTGCTTGATGCCATGCATCATGAGCACGATGCCGACGTGGCCGTGGAACAGACAGATTCTGCCCCCGTCCAGCTGGATGTGCTCGATGCCGGTGGTGACCATTGCTGCCAGTGCCATGGTTTCATGGCCAGCGCGGATTGCGCCCCCGCACGGTTGCCCGCGCCGCCGGCCCGGGTATTGGCGCTGCGTCCACCCTTGCCAGATGCCCCGGCTGATAATCCGTTCCGCCCTCCCATCGCCTGATCGTTTTCCCGACCCCGTGTCGCGCCCGAGCGCGACAGATTCCGGATAACTGATCAGGAGCTTTCCCATGGAAAGTCTGTCCGCAGTAGTGCGTTCTTGCGCACTGCTACTGCTGCTGTGCGCCACCGTCGCACAGGCAGAAACACCCCCCGACCAATGGGCCGGCTGGCTGCAACAACAACTCAACAGCCTCCCCGCCAGTCGGGCCATCAATGCCGAGCAGGAGCGTTGGCTGGCGGAAAACCGCGATGCCGCCCAGCCGCTCTATAACCCAGAACTCAATATCGGCTATGAAGACAGTGCCGACACCACCAGAACCGTGGGTCTTAGCCAGACCCTGGACTGGTCAGGCAAGGCCCGCGCCAACCGCGATGCGGTAGCGGTGCGCGACACCCTGGCGCAACTGCGCGCCGACAAGGCCCGTGCCGATCTGCTGGCCAACAGCCTGTCTGCCCTGGTGGCCTATGACGCGGCCCGCGCCCGTCTTGATGCCGCCCGCCGACAGGAGCAGCAGCTTGCCGATCTAACCGACCTGGTCCGTCGTCGGGAGCAGGCAGGGGATCTGGGGCAGGTGGATGCCCAGCTGGCCTACCTGTCCCTGGGCCAGGCCCAGCAGGCCCTGGCCGAGGCGGAAAGTGCCGCCACCCAGGCGACCACGCGTCTGCGTGCCGTCCTCGCCAGCGAACAGCCCGGCCAGCCATTGCCGGCCAGCATCTGGGGCTCCGCCGCCCTCGACAACACCCCCCGGCAGCGCCTGCCTGCCAGCTTTGACCTGCGCCTGGCCGAGCAGCAACTGCTGCTGGCGGAGCAGGGCGTCAGCCTGGCGGATAAACAGCGCAACAGCGACCCCACCCTGGGATTCAGCGTGGGCCGGGAAGGGGACGAGAATCTCTGGGGGCTGGATTTCAGCCTGCCGCTGAAAGTTTTCAATACCGGCAAGGCCGCCTACCAATCCGCGCTGGCGGACAGCGAGCAACGGCGGGCCCTGCTGGAGAAAACCCGCAACGACATCGCCGCGCAGCTCGACGGCGCCTGGCGTGATTATCAGCAACAGCGGCACCGCTGGGAAAACTGGCAGTCGCTCACCGGCGACAGCCTGGCCAGCAGCGGCGCGCTGCTGGAGCGCGTCTGGCAACAGGGCGAGCTCACCACCCAGAACTATCTGCAGGCCCTCAACCAGCGCCTGGACACGCGCCTGTCCGGCATCGCCCTGCGCGAAGCCATGCAACAGGCCTGGGTGGAATGGCTGTATGAAAGCGCCCAGCTCAACGATTGGCTGAACGCACTGGCGGACTAACTCCTTGCCGTAGGAGCGTCGCTCGCGGCGCGATTCCATACGTTTTTGATCGCGCCGCCAGCGACGCTCCTACGAATGCAAAAAAATTGGAATTTTTTATGAAAACCAAAACACGTTTCAAAAAATCCCCACTGGCCATTGCCTTGCTGGCAACCCTGTCCAGCCCGGCATGGGCCGAGGACAATCACGGCCATCAACATGGCGAAAGCAATGAAACCCGCCAGCATGCCCACCAACCGGCGCCGGATAATGATGCCGGTCACGGTGCCCATGAGCACGGCGAGGAAAGCGCCGATGAGCACGCCGAAGAATCCCACGGCGAAGCCGGCCATGAACACGCCGGCGAGGGAGAAGAGGCACACGAAAGCACGGTGCTGGAGCTGACCGAGGCCCAGCAGACTATGCTGCAGCTACAGGTCATCACCCTGCAGCCGCAAGAGAACGCCACCCGGACCCTCACCGTGCCGGCGGAAATCACCAGCAACCAGTACCGCACCTGGGTGGTGCCGGTACGCATCGACTCCCAGGTGCAATCGCGCACGGCCACCCTCGGCCAGCACCTGCAAAAAGGCGACCCCATCGCCACCCTGTTCAGTCCCGCCATGGCGCAACTGCAGAGTGATCTGCAGGTGGCCGCCGATGGCTGGCGCCGGGTGAATAATCTGGGCCGTCGCACCGTGGGAAACCAGCGTTACCTGGATGCCCAGGGCCAGTACCAGTCCCTGCGTGCTCGCGCCAAGGGGTACGGCCTCGATGACGATGCCATCGCCGCCATCGAAGCGGGAAAAAGCGAAAAGGGCGTCTACACCCTCACCGCGCCGGATGACGGCCTGGTGCTGGAAGATGCCTTCCAGCAGGGCCAGTGGCTCACCGCCGGCAGTTCACTGGTAACCCTGGTGGACGAATCGGAACTGTGGGCGGAAGCGGCCTTGCCACCCAGCCCCGGTTTGCAGATCGCCACCGGTACCCCGGCACGGGTGATCGTGGGTGATACCTCAGTGAATGGCCAGGTGATTCAATCCGGTCATCGCCTCAACCCGATCACCCGCACCTTGTCCGTGCGCGTGGCGGTACCCAATGCCGGCCACCTGCTGCACCCGGGCATGTTCGCCGATGTGGCACTGGCGTTGGCGGCACCCGAGAACGCACTCACCGTGCCGGAGGACGCGCTCACCCGTAGCGCCGATGGCGACTGGCAACTGTTTGTGGAAGAAGAACCGGGCCACTACAAACCCGTGGAAATCGAACTCAACGGCCAACTGGAAAACCGCCGCATCGTCACCGGCATTGAACCGGGCACGCGAGTGGTCACGCAGGGCGCCTTCTTCCTGGCCAGTGAAATGGCCAAGTCCGGTTTCGACATCCACAACCACTGAGGAACACCGTCATGTTTAATCGACTTGTCGATTGGGCGGTGAATAACCGCCTCATTGTCTTGCTGTTGCTGGTCATCACCATCGGCATCATCGGCTGGCAATTACCCAACCTGAAACTGGATGCCTTCCCGGACGTAACCAACGTCCAGGTGCAGGTGAACACCGAAGCCGAAGGCCTGGCCGCGGAAGAAGTGGAGCAGCTGATCACCTATCCCATCGAGGCGGTGATGTACGCGCTGCCGCAGGTGGCTGAAGTGCGCTCCATCTCCAAGACCGGCCTGTCCATCGTCACCGTGGTGTTCGACGAAGGCACCGATATCTACTTCGCCCGCCAGCTGGTGTTCGAGCGCTTGCAGGCCGCACGGGAGGATATTCCCGAGGGTGTCGGCACCCCGGAAATGGGGCCGAATACCTCCGGCCTGGGTCAGGTCTATCAATACCTGCTCACCGCCGAGCCGGGCTCCGGCGTTGATGCCATGCAACTGCGCAGCCTTAACGACTGGGTGGTGAAACTGCTGCTGATGCCCGTGGGCGGTGTCACCGATGTGCTCAGCTATGGCGGTGAAGTGCGCCAGTATCAGGTCAACGTAAACCCCACCCGCTTGCTCGCCTACGACCTGAGCCTGCAACAGGTCATGGATGCCATTGCCGCCAACAACCGCAACGCCGGTGGCTGGTATCTGGATCGCGGCGCCGAGCAACTGGTGATTCGTGGCATGGGCTGGGTCGGTAGCGGCGAGCAAGGGCTCGGCGACATTGCCGCCATTCCCCTCAAGGAAGTGGATGGCACCCAGGTGCGCGTCAGCGATGTGGCGAAAGTGGAATTCGGCGGCGAGATCCGTCAGGGCGCGCTCACCATGACCCGTCGCGATGCCAACGGCGAACCGCAAGCGTTGGGTGAAGTGGTGGCCGGCATTGTGCTCAAGCGCATGGGCGCCAATACCAAGGCCACCATTGATGGCATCAAGGAACGCGAAGCGCGCATCCAGCAGGCCCTGCCGGACGGTGTGCAGTTCGAGGTGTTCTACGACCAGGCAGACCTGGTGGAAAAAGCCGCCAGCACCGTGGTCACCGCCTTGCTGCTGGCCTTTGTGTTTATCGTCATCGTACTGGCCCTGTTCCTGATGAACCTGCGCGCCACCGCGTTGGTATTGTTGTCCATTCCGCTCTCCATCGGCCTGGCCTTGTTGGCGATGGCAAGCCTGGGCATGTCCGCCAACCTCATGTCACTGGGTGGCCTTGCCGTGGCTATCGGCATGCTGGTGGATGGCTCCGTGGTGATGGTGGAAAACATCTTCAAACATCTGAGCCGGGTAGAGGGTAGCCACGACACCAAAGGCGGCATTGCCTTACGCGTGAAAGACGCCGCCCAGGAAGTGGCGCGCCCGGTGTTCTTCGCCGCCAGCATTATCCTGGTGGTGTTCCTGCCCCTGTTCGCCTTCGAAGGGGTGGAAGCGAAAATGTTCGTACCCATGGCCATCAGCATCATGCTGGCCATGACTGCCGCTGTATTGGTGGCGCTGATCGTGGTGCCGGCGCTGGCCGGTTTCCTGTTCCGCAACGGCGTGGAAGAAAAGCCCAACCGGTTGGTGAACTGGCTGGAGGGGCATTATCGCACCGTGCTCGGCAAGGCCATGAAGGCACGGAAAATGGTGGTCGGCACCGCCGTGGGGTTATTCGCGTTGGCGCTGGCGACCACGCCCTTTATCGGCACCGAATTCGTGCCGGTGCTGGAAGAGGGCACCCTGGCCTTGCGCGTCACGCTGGCGCCGTCCTCCAGTCTCGACACCGCGCTGGACGTGGGTGAAAAACTGGAAAAGGAAATTATGACCTTCCCGGAAGTGACCTACGCCCTCAGCCGGGTAGGCCGCGCCGAGATCGGTGGCGACCCGGAGCCGGTGAGCAACGTGGAAATCTATATCGGCCTGAAGCCCGTCAGCGAATGGGAAAGTGCCAGCAACCGCCTTGAGCTACAGGAAAAAATTCAGCAGAAACTGGAAAAACATCCAGGCCTGCTGCTCAACTTTTCCCAGCCCATCGCCATGCGCGTGGACGAGCTGCTCTCCGGCGTCAAAGCCCAGCTCGCCATCAAACTGTTCGGCCCGGATCTCAACCTGCTGCAGGAAAAAGGCGAAGCCATCACCCAGGCCGTCAAGGAAGTCGACGGCGCCACCGATGTGCAACTGGAACAGATCGCCGGTGAAGCCCAACTGGTGGTCACCCCGGACCGCAACGCCCTCAGTCGCTACGGCCTGAGTGTGGATCAGGTCATGGATCTGGTCAGCAATGGCCTCGGCGGCGGCAGTGCCGGGCAGGTGATCAAGGGCAACGAACGCTACGACATCTATGTGCGCTTGGAGCAAAGTGCCCGCAAGGATGCTGAAGCCATCCGCAACCTGCGCCTCAAGGCCGCCGACGGCGCCTGGGTGCGGCTTATGGATGTGGCGGACGTATCCCTGGTCTCCGGCCCACCGCAGATCAGCCGCGACGACGTACAACGCCGCGTGGTCATCCAGGCCAACGTGGCCGGTCGCGACATGGGCTCCGTGGTCGCCGACATCCAGCAGGCCATCGATAGCGAAGTGGATCTGCCCGCCGGTTACAGCGTGGACATCGGCGGCCAGTACGAAAACCAGCAGCGCGCTCAGCAACGCCTGGCCATGGTAGTGCCCGTGGCGGTCGGCCTGATCGCCCTGTTGCTCTACTTCGCCTTCGGCTCCGTGGCCCAGGCTGCCCTGATCCTGGTCAACGTCCCCCTGGCGCTTATCGGCGGCATTCTCGCATTAGCCCTCAGCGGCCAGTACCTGTCCGTGCCCAGCTCCGTAGGCTTTATCACCCTGTTCGGGGTGGCGGTGCTCAATGGCGTGGTCATGGTAGAGGCCATCAATCTCAGGCTGCGCGATGGCGAAGCGCTGGAGACGGCGATCTTCGAAGGCGCCGTGTCACGGTTGCGCCCGGTATTGATGACCGCGCTGACTTCCATGCTGGGGTTGATTCCTATGTTGCTGGCCACCGGGGTGGGCAGTGAAGTGCAGCGGCCGCTGGCGGTGGTGATTGTGGGCGGGCTGGTGTCGGCCACGGCGTTGACGTTGTTGGTGTTGCCGAGTCTTTATGGGGTGTTTTCTAGGAACAAGGTGGAGGAGAAAAGGCGATGAGATGTTGATTTGACCCCTAATGCAGTCTATTTAATAATCGATTCACTGCTCATAACCCCCAAGCATCATCAAGTTAATGTTTGCTTGGGGTGAGTAAGTTAACGTAGTCGTGGTTTTTGGTTAATGGAAATGTAGTTGTCGAAATTTATATCTGGGGCGGGGATGAAAGAAGTTTTCAAGGGTTTTTATAATATAGATGACTCTTTGCTGGAAGAGTTATGGGGTGGCAGGAAAACAATTTTTGTTTTTGATGCAAATGTCCTTCTTAATCTGTATGGATATGCCAAGCAAACAAGAGAAGATTTTTTTAGAATCCTGGAGGCTTTGGGTGATAGGTTGTGGATTCCATATCATGTTGGCCTTGAGTATCAAAGGCGAAGGCTGGCTGTCATAAGAAATGAGAAAGTCATTTTTAATGAAATAGAGAAGAATTTAAAAAAAATACAAAACGTTTTCAAGGGTGACTTCGAAAAGTTAGCGCTTGCCCGTCGTTTTCCGAAATTGTTTGAAAACACCGAAAAGCTAGAAAAAGAAATAAGCAAAAGCATAGCTTCCTACAGGAAGTCAGTAAATTACTGGGATAATGAGCAGCCATGTGTTAGGTCTCATGACGAAATAAGAGATAGGCTTAATCTTTTTTTTGATGGAAAGGTTGGGGAGCGGCCTGAAAATCAAGAGTGGTTGGATAGTATTTTTGAAGATGGAAATCGTCGATTTAAAAATAAAGTCCCTCCTGGTTTTAAGGATGAGGGAAAGGGTGATGGCGAGGACTCTTTGTTTAGTTATGATGGTCTTTATTATGAGAGGAAATATGGGGATCTTATAATTTGGAAGCAGTTAATTGATAAGGCAAAAAACGAAGATGTTGAGAGTGTGGTTTTTGTTACTGACGACGCCAAAGAGGATTGGTGGTATAAAATTGATTCAAATGGAAAGAAGATAGTGGGGCCTCTTGCTGAGCTCCAGTCAGAGTTATATAGAGAATCAAGTGTTGATTGCTTTCACATGTATAGCACGTCTAAGTTCCTAGAAGATGGAAAATCAAAGCTGTCTGTTGATGTTAGTGAGAGTTCTATTGAGGATGCGGAGTCTATCCATGATGCAGGGTTTTCTACGCATTATTTTGGTGGCCATGGTGCGAAGACCATTCTTGGCGGTTTGGGTGAATCTATGTCATCGGAAATGGAGATTTTTAGAAATAATATGGATGCTTTCTCTGGGGGTTCCTCGATTCAAGATGAAAGAATAAAGAGTATTTTGGCGGGGATGAGAGAGTCTTCACTGCCTGACTTGGAAAAATTTAATGATAGTTACTATAAGGCGATTTCACAATCGCTGATTGATAATGAGCGGCTTGATGAAATAATGAGAAAAATGCAAGAGCGGCGCCGAAAAGATGAGGATGAGGATGGCGAAGGAAGCTAGCAGGAAAATAAGAAGGGGTTCGGGATCAGGTGCTCTCTGAAAAGGGAATAGGCGGCACCCACCAATTGGAAGATTTCCTGCCCTGAAAATGCACGATTTCTGATGCTTGGCTGTGGCTTAAGGTGTTCAGATGAAATACATCAAAATATACTTCCTTCTCCTCTTCCGAAAACATGTATCAATAGGCTGTTCCTTGTGATCTTCTCATATTATGTTTGACGCTGAAAAAAGTTTTTTCTCCCTATCCGTTGTAAGAAGGTCGGCGGCTTTTTTGATTGGTGTTGCTATAGCTTCGGCAGCAACTATTTATTTTGGGTCCGATCTGGAGATTAACTTATCCTATCATGGCTTCAATAAGCTAATCGAGGTTTATAGGTTTCCCCTTGGGGTTTTGGCATTACTAATTCCTATAATCGCAGTTTTGGGAGTCAATCATAGATCAGAGCAAACTAGGGTTCAGATCAAAATAACAAGTTCACAAAACAATTTCTCAAATCACTTTAAGCATTTGGAAGAATTTATAAAGTATTACGACTCTCATTTGGATGGAATGGTTACAGACTTGAGTCCGAGGGAGCTTCATTTTCACCTTTTCCCAAGGTCGAGGAATGGCGACTATACGATCCATGAAGATATAAGTGAAAGCATCGAAACATGCTTTTATTGCATAAAAAAGGCAGCTATGCCGTTGGCAAGTGAAAAAGTTACCATTTCAGATATAAATGAGGTTGCAAATAATATATCCAATTATTTGAGTGGTATTGAGGGGGTAATTGGGGCTCGCCTCCCATATCCATTTTTAATGGATTTAGAAGGGAAAGAGAAAAGCTTATTTGAGAAGTATACAAATTATTATCAAGATAGATCGCGTACAAAATGGACCATTGTTGTCTGTATTGCTAGGGCAAGGCTGATCAGGGCTATGCTCGCGTTTTCAGAGGAAAGCCTAAACGAAGAAATGGCGCATTTTTGCAATATTAACGACAGCCTAATACCAGAGTACTTCATAGACGATGAGAGCACTTTGCCTGGGTTTAATCTTTTAAATTTAAAAGAGCGTCAATGTTAAGACGCAAATATGCAAAAATTAGAGTTGGGTGCCCTCTTGAATTTCAAGTCCCACCATCGGTATTTCTGCCTTAAAGGGCTAGCCTGATTTCAAGGCACAATAGGGGACACCCATCAATTGGAAAATCTCCTACGCCGAAAATGCACGATTTCTGATATTGGGCTGCCCGTGTGGTTAGTATCTTTGGGACATTAGGGGCAGGTCTTGCATCGTGAGCTTAGATGCACGACACAAGACCTGGCCCTGATTTACTCGAAATTTAGCCGAAAGATAGCAACTTGGTTGACTGAATAATTTTAAAAAAAGGGAAAATAATGAAGTCTATTTATCTAATATTTATCGCTGTTTTTCTGATTTCATGTGGCAAGGAGCCTCACCCAAAAGAAATATACAAAGCGTATGTCGCGGATGTGCAAGAAGTTGAAAAATTATCTGAGTTTCCATTTTCATCATATTTATCGAGAAGGGCACAAGAATATACTGCTGCACAAATGGATAGATCGGGGATTATAATTAATAATTTTTCTATTAATGGCAGTCCTTCTGTAATTAAAAATATAAAGACAGATTCTCTCAGCATGAAGTCAGACAAGATGAAGAGTCTGTTCTTGGAATTGTGGAAATCCGAAGCGGTTATTCCTTCTAAGTATAGTGAAAAGTGGCGGCTGGGTGACAAAAATGCTGAGTGGCAGTTTGTTGACAAAGAATTTCTTGATCCTGATACGCAACTAAAAGACAGCACATTAAAAACTATCGTTCATTTCGTAAATGAGAATGGCTGGAAAATTGATAAAATTGAACGAACGCGAACATCAAAAGATGGCAGTACTATGAAGTCGATAACTTATTGAAATTATCAAAAATAAGAGATCCGGGGTCAGGTCTTGCCCCGTGCGCTCCGCACGCACGAACCAAGCCCTGACCGTCCCTCCTTACTTCATATGCTTATCAAAGAACCCCAACACCGTTTCCGGGTGGCGACCAAAGTGGTTGTAGCCGTCACGAAAACGTTTGGTGGTGCCTTCGATCCAGAACAGTTCCTTTTCTTCACTGCCCAGTAGGTCAAAGGTTTTTTGCGCGTCTTCCGGGTTGCGCGTCCATTCGTCGTCTTTTACCTGCACCATCAGGGTGGGCATTTTGACGCCGGCGGCGAAGAGGTGTGGTGTCATTTCGTCGGCGACAAAGGCGCCCATTTTCAGTAGTTCCAGGTCGATGAGTTCCTGGTATTGCTGTACGCCGTATAGCTCGGAAAACGCATCGAAGATGGCGGACATGGAGACCACCATGGGGCTGACCATGCACTCCACGTTTTCGAACAGATCCGGGCGGCGGTAGATGGCTTCGTACTGGGAGTTGCCGCCCATGCACTGGCTGTACAGGCCTACCTGCATCTTGCTCAAGCGCGGGTGGTTATCCACGTACTTTTTGGCGCCCACGCAGTCGCGCCATTCCCAGCGACCGATGCCGCTGAGGCCGCCGTTGGCAGCGCTGCTGTTGCCGTGGTTGCGGATGTCGTAGCTGAGTACGTTATAGCCGGCATCGGCCAGATGTTTCATCTGGATGACGAAGTCGATCTCCACCGCGTCGAAGGCGCTCCAGGGTTCCCCCAGGTGGCCGGGGTAACCGGCGCGACACATGGGTAGGGCGTGGTTGAAGATGATCAACTTGTTGCTTTCGCCGCCGGTGGCGGGGATGTACCAGCCTTCCAGTGGGGTGCCATCGTCGGACGGGAAGTAGATGTCTTGCCAGTCTTTCAGGCCGTAGTCGTCCGGGGTCTTGTGCAGGATGCTGCGCAAGGGTTTGACGATGTTGGCCAGGGCCATGACCTTCTCGTGATCTTCCGGGGTGATGTTGGCCAGCTGTTCCTGAGCCTTCTTCATGCGGTCGTCTGAAATACGGGGCATGGTGTCTCTCCTTGTCAGTGATCGGGTGTGTCGCTTCAGTGAGATCAGTGTGCGCTGGCGGTGGCCTCCGTGCTTGCCTGATACGCAGCAGTTTTTGCCTGTTTTGATGAAATGGTGTTGCCGGGGCTGGTGTGCGGATGGCAGGCAGCTACACTGTAGGGGTGACGGAAACGGTGATGTAAGCCATGGAAAACCGGGAAAAACAGCAGGGTAGTGCAGAGATGGCGGCGCTTTCCGTGCTAAAAAGCAAACTCATGCATATTGCCCGTAACGACGGCGATTACACCACGGCTCTGCCGGCGCTGACGGTGCATCGGCGAGATAGCTGCACCGATCCGCTGCCCTGTATCTACGATCTGGGCCTGGCGGTGTCGGTGGCTGGCGATAAGCAGGTATCCGGCGGTGACAGGGTGTTCGAATATGGAGCGGGTGAGGGACTGTTTGCCTCGGCGGATATGCCGGTGGTGACCCGTGTGATCGAAGCAACCCCGACACACCCCTATGTGGGGGCGATGCTGCGCTTTGATCCGCAGCGGGTGATGCAGGTGGCAGCGGGTATCACCGTGCCACAGCGGGCGCGCCAGGCGCGGGCCACGGCGTTGACCCGCCTGAGCCTGGATGCTCCCTTGCTGGAAGCCCTGAGCCGTTATGTAGGGCTGCTGGATGAGCCGGCCCTGTGCTCGACGCTGGCCCCGCTGGTGGAGCAGGAGATTATTGCCCGGTTGCTGGTCAGCGATGCGGGGCCGTTGTTCATGCTGCTGAATGCCAGCGGCTCCCCCAGCCGGCAGATCACCCGGACCATGGCCTGGCTGAAACAGCATTATAACGAGTCGATCAGCATGGATGCCCTGGCCGAGCAGGCCCACATGAGTGCGTCCAGTTTTCGCCAGCATTTCAAGGCCATCGCCGGTATGAGCCCGCTGCAATACCTGAAAACCATCCGTTTGCAGGAGGCCCGACAGCTGATGCTCAACGATGGCCTGGATGCGGGGACGTCCGGTCTGCAGGTGGGGTATGAAAGTGTGTCCCAGTTCAGCCGTGAATACGCCCGCTTGTTCGGCGCCCCGCCGTTGCGGGATATCAAGCAACTGCGCGAGCGCGCCTCTCGCCCTGCCTGATCAGGGGTGCCTGAAGACAGAAAGTTTCCACCGGACACACAATTGGCTCCCATCGACCTGTCCTCCTGATCCGCCCGGTGGAACCATGAATCAGCCCAAGAAGCATAGCTGCCCGAAGGAGAGGCCATGAGAGCGGTTGTCTGTCACCACGGAAATTTTCAGGTTCAGGATGTGGCCGAGCCGGAACCTGGCAAGGGCCAGATTCTGCTGAATGTGTTGCGTTGTGGTATCTGCGGGTCGGACCTGCATGCGCGGCATCATGCGGATGAACTGGCGGAGGCCACGGAGCGTGTCGGCTACCCCCATATCATGCGCAGTCATGAGCATGTGGTGTTGGGGCATGAGTTTGTGGGGGAGATTGCAGACTACGGCGCAAAAACACACCCGTTTGATGGTTTGATATTGTCCATTTGAAAACGATGACCGTTCCCGGCATATCACCAGAAATAAAATATGCCGCCTATCGCCACTGAGGTGAGTGACCGTTCATTAATGATGGGGCTGTCGTTAATGCCGTCTCCGAGATAATCCTCCTTCGCGACAGCAAGAAAATGCCAGTGTTTTCCCGGCGTCCAGATGGCGGTCAGGGCGGCCTGATAATTCAGTGAGCTATGCTCGCCGTAGGCGGGCCGGCCGGGGGCTGTTTCATCGTCGTCCACCCCGTAGAAATGTTCGACCAATCGACCGTCTTGCCAAACCAGTCCCAGAGATGGCGCGATGGTGAAATCTCCCCAGCTGATCCCACGGCTGACGGTAAAACTCGCTTCCAGGCCATCGCTCTCATTACCGATGTCTTTCAGTGCGTTGGCAGAGACTTGAAACAAGGCGTGCTGATAGTCATAAGACAGGCCGGCAAAGGCGGTGCGGTGTGTTGTATTGATGCCGTTAAGTTCGCCATTGTCGGCAAAGCCGGAGGTGACTTCATAGAAGCGGGGCGTGACAAGCAGCCCGAATACACTGTTGTCGTTCTTGAAAAGATCCAGGCCTGCATCCAGCCCTTCCACGCTGAAGCGTTTAGAGCGAAGGGAAAAATAGGGAAGCCCTTCGTTTTGTGCATCGACACCAACAAAAGGCCGTTCGGTGATTGAGGTTGTGGCGCCGATGCCGAAGTGGCTGGTGTCATCCAGGGGAGCCCGCGAAAGTAGAGTGTTGATGGCGGTCGGGGCGGCCACGGCTAATGAAGAGGAAAGAAACAGAAGGCTGGCGGCGACGTTACGAATAGATGCCGAAGGGGTTTTGTTGGCAAGCATGGTGGCTCCGTAGGCGTTAATGGGTTGTGGTTTGTGACGGCAGGAGGCCGCCCACGGCTTGCACGGGCCGAGGGTCACTGCTCTGGCTTATCCAGGTCACCAGGCCGGTGCGTTGTTGTCCGTGGTCGGGTGGCGAAGGCAGCGTGAGTGTCATCGTAGAAGACGGCATGGGGTGGGTATTCCACTGCAAAACAACGAAATCGTGTTGCAAGGTTTTGCCCCGGTTCTCTCCGCGTTGTATCGAGGATGTCAGGCCGAGGCCGATCCACGCCGTATTCAAACGTGCGTCATCTGGCAGGGTGCCGTCGAATGTGGCCTGCAATGTCGGGTGCTGATAGGTAACAGAAAGAGAGCCCACCTTTTTCTGTGACAGGGAGTCCCGCCAGTTCCGATAACGCTGGAAAAAGCCGCGCCACTCATTGCCATTGATGAAAAAGCCAGGGGTGTAGACGCGACCGGCGTCGTGAATCTGAGCGTAGCGACGTTGCCGGTCACTAAAGGCCGGGCTGCCATAAGGATCAGCCCAGCCGATGTAATCCCAGTAATCCACGTAAAAAGCCAGCGGAGTAAACGCCGAAAACAGTCCTTCTTGTTTTCCCAGTGATCGGATAAACCGGTCGGCCGGCGGGCAGCT
>NZ_JBNPEC010000102.1:0-2639 GCF_051117345.1 Alcanivorax sp. | reverse complement strand
GCGGCAACACCCTCCCAAGGGCCGTCAGCAACAACACAGAAAAGACAAAGGCCAACTGCATCCCGTACAGCACTCGATGCCCCCGGGCCCGGAACGGTTGGGATTCGGAAAAATTGAGAACGCCAAAACCGTTCGCCGTTGTCAGGCTGGTCAACCAGATTGGCTGCAGATTAATGCGCAGGCTTTCCAGCAACGCTGGCGTCTTGGCGGTACCCTGCAGACGCTCATGCCGATAGCTGGCAAGGAGGTGCACGGAATCCGCCACCGCCAGAGTCAGAATCATGGCCGGCGCCATGCCCACGATCGGTGAAAACTCGATACCCAGCCACATAGCCACGCCCATGGCGGAAGCAATGGAGAAAGCGATCACCACCACGGTTACCGCCACAAACATGGCACTACGCAGGATCAGCCACAGGCACACCAGCATGACCACAAAGGCCAGTGGCAACGTGGTCGCCATGGACTGCTCCGTGGCTTCAGCAGAGGCCTGGGAGAACACCACAGTGCCGGTCACCATGAATTCAATATCCGGGTATTGCTCACCGTAGGCCCGGGCCATTTCCCGGGCGGCAGCGGTGATTTCCGGGGCTTCAGTATTGCCCTCCCCCATAGTGACCGTGGCCACTACCCCGGCCACATGCCCCTTGCCCGAGACGAGTCTGCCTACCAGCGCGGGCTCGTCCAGGGCAATCTCACGGGCTTGCTCGATATCCTCCGCCGACATGGAAAGCGCATCTTCCACCAGCGGTGCTACAAAGAGGTCATCGCCCTCCACTTCCGTGTGCTGAAAGTTGGTGAGCGAGTCCACGCGGGTGGAATGCGGCAACGTCCAGGCATCGTCGGTGAGGGCTTCAATGGCCGCCAACGTTTGCGGTTCAAACACCCGGTCGTTTTTCGGATGCACCACAAACAACACCATCTCGTTGGCGGTGAAGCTGTCTTCCAGGGACACAAAGCGTTTGAAGTCCGGGTTCTCTTCCGTGAAGAAGATCCGTGGATCATTGTTGTTATGGAAATGGCTCATGCCACCCGCCATGGCAAGGCACAAGCCGGTACAGGCCAGCAGTACCCACACCGGGTGTGCCACCACCCAGCGACTCCATGTGTCTTTCATGCGTATCCCCCTTGATCAGAGACGGCAGTCTAGGCAGAGGTAAACACTGTGTCACGGACCGAAAGGGCCAAAACGCCAGCTTTACGTTAACGTAAACTTCCCCTATTCTTTTCCCATGAGCAAAAAACAGACCTACAGCATCGGCGAACTGGCCCGGGAATTTGACGTTACCACCCGCACCATCCGCTTTTACGAGGACCAGGGCCTGGTATCTCCTGAGCGCCGGGGACAGACACGGGTCTACACCCCCGCCGATCGGGTCACCCTGAAACTGATTCTGCGTGGCAAGCGCCTGGGCTTCTCGCTGGCCGAATCCCGCGAACTGATCGGCATGTACCAGCCGCAGAGTGACAATCGGTCTCAGCTACTGGCCCTGCAGGAAAAAATTCACCAGCGCCGCGTACAGCTCGATCAGCAACTGCGTGATATCCAGCTACTGCAACAGGAACTGGATGACGCTGAGCAACGCTGCCTGGAAAGTCTCAACGAACTGGAGTCCAAGGAAAATGTTTAACAGCACCTTCAACTTCCACCTGGGCGAAACCATCGATGCGCTGCGTGATACCGCCCGCGCCTTCGCACAGAAGGAAATCGCCCCCATCGCCGCCGAGATCGACCGCAGCAACGAGTTCCCCCTGGAGATGTGGAAGAAAATGGGTGATCTGGGTCTTCTGGGGATCACTGCCGGCGAAGAATACGGCGGCGCCAATATGGGCTATCTGGCCCACACCATCGTGGTGGAAGAAATTTCCCGCGCCTCTGCCTCGATCGGCTTGTCCTACGGCGCCCATTCCAATCTGTGTGTTAACCAGATTGCCATCAACGGCAGCGCCGAGCAGAAAGACAAGTATTTGCCCAAGCTGATCAGCGGCGAACATATCGGTGCTCTGGCCATGAGTGAACCCGGTGCCGGTTCCGATGTGGTCAGCATGAAACTTCGCGCCGAGAAGAAAGGCGACCGCTACATCCTCAATGGCAACAAGATGTGGATCACCAACGGCCCTGACGCCCACACCTACGTGATCTATGCCAAGACGGATACCAGCGCTGGCCCCCGTGGCATCACCGCCTTCATCGTCGAGCGTGATTTCCCCGGTTTCTCCCGGGCTCAGAAGCTGGACAAGCTCGGCATGCGCGGCTCCAACACCTGCGAACTGGTATTCGAAGACTGTCAGGTCCCCGCCGAAAATATCCTCGGCAAGGAAAACGAAGGGGTGAAGGTCCTGATGAGCGGCCTGGACTACGAACGCACCATCCTCTCCGGTGGCCCGGTAGGCGTGATGCAAGCGTGCATGGATGAAGTGGTGCCCTACATCCACGAGCGCAAACAGTTCGGCCAGGCCATCGGCGAATTCCAGCTGATGCAGGGCAAGATCGCCGACATGTACGTGATGCTCAACACCAGCCGCAGCTATCTCTATCACGTGGCTCAGGCCTGCGACCGCGGTGCAACCAACCGCAAGGATGCCGCAGGAGTGGTTCTCTACTGCGCCGAGGCCGCGACCAAAATGGCCCTGGAAGC
>NZ_JBNPEC010000250.1:0-14983 GCF_051117345.1 Alcanivorax sp. | reverse complement strand
TACCGTGGATGAAGGCATCCGCTGGGAAGCGGAGCTGGATGCGATCAAGGCCCTGCAACCGTTGCAGGAAGGGGGCCATATCAGTGCCGCCAATGCCAGCCAGATTACCGATGGCGCGTCTGCGGTGATGATCGCCAGCGAAAAGGCAGTGAAGGAATACGGCCTCACCCCCCTGGCCCGTATTCATGCCATGGCGGTGGTGGGCTCTGATCCGACCATGGTGCTGGAAGGGCCTATTCCGGCCACCGAGAAAGTCCTCAAGCAGGCGGGTATGACCATTGGTGATATCGATCTGTATGAAGTGAACGAAGCCTTTGGTTCCGTGCCGCTGGCATGGATGAAGGCGGTGGGGGCCGACTACGAGAAGCTCAATGTGAACGGCGGCGCCCAGGCGTTGGGCCATCCGCTGGGTGCCACCGGTACCAAGCTGATGGGAACTCTGGTCTATGAGCTCAAGCGTCGCGGCGGCAAGTACGGTCTGCTAGCCATCTGCGAAGGGCTGGGCACTGCCAACGCGACCATCATCGAAGTGCTGTAAGGCGTAGATGAAAGTGCAAAGTTGAAAGTGACAACAAAGCCGCCCAGGTTTCCCGGGGCGGCTTTTTTTATGGTCGAAAGCATCCACAGCTTTGCCGGGCGTAGGGTGGATTAGCCGAAGGCGTAATCCACCGAGACTTACCCCTCCCTGGCACGAAGGTGGATAACGCCTTCGGCTAATCCACCCTACGTTTTATTCAGGGGTTGGCGGTCGATCCCCCCCAACCCCTTCGCCATGCACGCATGGCTCTTGGGAGAAGAAGGGAAAGCTACCGCCGGGTCAGGCGCCGCTCAGCCTTTCCGCCAGCCACACCCCGGCCAGTATCATGATGGCTATCGAGCCTACTGGCACAAAGATCCGTCGATAGGCAACGGTATCACGTACCAGGTAAGCCGCCGGCACAAACAGCAGCACGATGGCGACCTGTCCCAGTTCCACGCCCAGATTGAAGCCCAGCAACGGCAGGAAAATCCCGCTGTCGGTGAGCCCCAGATCGGCCAGTACCGAGGCAAAGCCCAGGCCATGAATCAGCCCGAACACAAAGGCCATCACCCAGCGTTTGGGAAACAGCCGGGGCACCAGATTCGCCGCTGCACCCAGCGCCACGGTGATGGCGATGGCGGACTCCACCAGCCAGGTGGGTAGGGTGATGATGCCCAGTGTCGCCAGTGCCAGGGTCAGCGAGTGTGTCACGGTAAAGGCGGTGACAATCGCCAGGGTCTGAGTGAGCGCGCCGGTGATGGTGGGCGCTGGCTGCCAGCCGCCCCGTTGCCATACCAGCACGGCCGGGAACAACAACGTCAGCAGGAACAGGATATGGTCATAGCCGATCAGGATGTGGTGTACCCCCTGGCGGATAAACCCCTGGAACGCCTGCCATTGTGACCCGGCATCGCTACCTATCAGCTGTTCCCGATGCTGATTGCTGAACACGGCGGTGAGGGTGGTATCTCCCTGTTCCAGCCGTAACAGGCCATGGTGGCTGGGGTCGCGATCAAACAGAAACTCGTAGCCCACGGCCAGTTGCTCCGGTGGCTGTTGACAATCACCGCGCCAGTGCAGGGCGGCATAGGTGCCATCCACGTGATCGATGGCCTGCAGTCGAGTCAGGTCGAGGGCGCAGGCGTGTCGTTGTTCACCGTGCAGCGCCTCGATGGTAAGTGCCGGGAGCACGGTGGCGTCCAGGTTGCGCTGCTGCCGGCGCAGTTCTCCCCAGGTGATGGCGCCATCACCGTTCTGATCCAGTGGCAGCACCAGCTGCAGGTCGCGCAGGGCGATATCCCAGCGTCCCTCTATCAAGGCGTTGCCGGCATTGCTGTTGATTACCAGGTAGCTGTCACTGGGTTTGTGGGCGAATGCCTGCCCGGCCAGCAAGAGCAGGAAAAGCAAAGACAGGGATTTCATTCGCTGGCTCCCTTGGCAGGTTGAGTGAGTTGCGGATCGTCAACCTGATATCGCTCTACAAAGGCCTGTAGCTGGCCCAAGGTTGCCTGATCGTCGGCGGCCACGGCGCTGGCGTGCAACAGTCGCAGGTCAGCCAGTTCCCGTTGTTGCTGCCAGTTTTCCCGGGCCAGCGTGAGGGCGCCTTGCGGATCGGACTCTACCTCCAATAGGAAGCGGGCGTGTTCGCGCAGGTGGCGCTGGCGGCCAGTGTCCTGGTCGGCCGCCATGCGGGCCCGGTAGTCCTGTCGCCAGGCCTTGGCCTGAGGGTGGTCCAGGCGTTGCCCGGCAATGGCCAGTCTCAGCAAGGCGCCTTCCCTGTCCTGCCAGTCGGAGAGATCGCGGATGACCGCTTCCGCCTGGTTGTTGGCAAGCCACAAGTCACTTTGCAGGTAGCGTAGATAAGGATCATCCGGGGCCTGCTGCAAGGCATCACGCAGGTGCTCGGTGGCCAACTCGAGGCGACCCTGCTGCATCGCCATTTCGGCGCTCAGGGTCTCCAGCCACTGAGCGGACTTTCCCTGTGGGGTGGCCGGGCTGGATGCCAGGGCCTGCAAGGTGTCATAGGCCTGCTGCCGCTGACCGGTGATGGCCTGCACGCTCGCCTGACAGAGCAGTACGGTGGTGGGCGGCAGCGTGCTGGCTGCTTCCCGGCAGGCCTGCCGGGCCTCATCGAGACGGCCTTGTACCCGATCAATATTGGCCAGCATTAGCCACGCCTGTCCCTGATTGGGGGACTGCTCCAACAGTCGCGTCAGCCGATGGCGAGCACGGGCAAATTGATGACGTTGCTGTTCGATACGAGCCATCAGCAGGTTGGCTGCCGGTGACGACATGTCCTGACTGAACGGCGCCAGCGTGGCCTCGGCGTAACCGAGAAAGCGGGGGTCGCCCTGGGCACTGGCATAGTCAATCTGTGAGCGGGCCAGTGCCAGCGCTGCTGACAGGTTGCTGGGTGGAGACGGTGCCTGCAGCGTTGCCGGAACCTGGGGAAGGCGGGCGAGAACCACATGATCCCCGTCCGGTGTGTAGGGGGCGGCGCTTGCGGGGGCCGCTATGCAAAACAAAAAGAGAGTCACCGGAACCGACAAAAGACGCCATTTTCTGGCGCCTTTGTCAGTCCCGGGGAATCTCTCTGAAACGTGCGGGTGAAAAGCCTCCACTACCGCATCGCGGTAGTGGAGGCTGGTCTCATTGATCCGCTGCCAATACATCGTCATAGGCGTCCGGGTTATTCAGATCACGAAAAATGAAGCGGGTGTCATTGATGGGAACCGGATCCCGGGTATCCCCGTTAGTAGCCAGCTGAGCTTTCACAAAGGCGGTGTAGTTGATCGCCACCGGCGCCTGTTGGCGGGGGGGACGGTCATTGTCACTGCCAAAGCACCCGCTCAGCACCAATGCACTCAGGCTGATGATGGTAGCCAGTAGATATCGCATGATGTCCTCCTTCACTCTGCTGCGGCAACGTTATCGGCGCCGGGCAGCGGGGTGTTCAGGTAGGGGAAACGGGTCAGGTAGTCCGCCGCGTTCGGCAGGGCACCGTCGTTGACGATGGCGCCACCGTTGACCTGCATGTCCTGAGTACCGCAGGAGCCAATTTCGCCACCCGCGGCTTCACCGTTCACATCGGCGCCACACAGGAAGCCTTCAGCCGCAGTGAGGGCGATATCTACCACATCATCAATCGGGCGTCGGCCGTTGGGGAAGCCGGCAAAGTCACCACCTGCGACACCCAGATCATTCTGACCTCCTGCTGCCGTGGCCGGGATGCCGGTGTTCAGGCGCAGCATTTCGCTGGCGGTGACGGTGGGCAATTGCGTGACGCCGGGTACACCGGTAAGGAAGACGGTGACCAGGTCATTACGGGGGGTTTCCGGTGCGGTTACACCGAACAGGATTTCCACTAGTGCAGGCAGGCTGGGGTTGGTCACATAGGTGGCAAACTGGCCATCATCCTTGGGCTCGCTGCTGTTGAAACGGTCCTTGTCGGGCAGGCCGATGACTACTTCATTGACCAGCGGAGAGCCAAGACGGGATACCTGGGTAAAGGCGCCGCCTTTCACTGCAGGACCTTTGGCGTTACTGCTGCCGGTAGTCTCTGAGCCCTGGGGTGCCGGGTTGATGACCGTGGCCTGACGGATGCTGGCGGTGGTCCAGCCACCGATTACGGTGTTGTCACCGGTGAGGCAGTCAGCCGGGACTTCCAGTGCCAGGCTGGTGATGTTCTTGTCGGCAATTACATTGCTGCGTGAGTCCCGTGCACCCAGCGGGTTCAACGCGACCAGATCGAAGACCTCACCCAGGTTGACGACAAAGCCCTCCTGGCGCTGTCCGGCAAATACGCGGCCGGGCATCGGGCAGTCAGGAATGGTTACTTCGTAGATGAAGTTGTCCGCGTAGGCTTCGTAGTCACCAATGGATTTGGTGCCGATGTTGTCCAGGGGCTTGGCAAAGCTGCTGTCACCACTGCCGGATTTTGTCAGGCTCTGTACGTTGCCGGTGCGGCGGTCGCCGGTGATCATGTCCACCGTGAAGCTTTCCAGTACATTCTGTGCATCGTTGTTCTGGCCGGTTACGGCGCCGATATTAATCAGCGGTACGGGGACAGAGGTGCCGCCTACATCGACCGCCAGGTCGCGGCGCTCAGTATTGAACTGGAAACGGAAGGTAATGTTTTCTTGCGCGTTGCCATCGTTATCAATGTGGATTTCATAGATGGCGTCATCGTCCAGAGAGAAATAGTTGGGACCGCCATAGGCGTCCTGAAGCGGCAGATAGTTGGCAATCAGGGTGACATAGCCGTCGCGGCCGGATTCATAGCTGTTGAACATGTAGAAATCCGTGCCGTCGACTTTGGGCATGCCGGTAATAAACGGGGCTTCCCGGTGGCTGGATGCCATCGTGCCGGCACTGGCCAGCAGGGTGGCAGCAGCACAGGCTGCGGGAATGAAGGTAAGACGGGATAGCATGACGAATCTCCTTTCTTGTCGGTGTGTAGGTAGTACGCGACAGGAAAGGAACTGGATGCAGAATTTATTTTTCTTTTTTTTTCTGCATCCGAATCCATTTTTTTCACGTATTAACGACAGGGCGTCTGTCACAAGTAAGGAGCGACTTATGGTAATTCAGGGAGTGCCTCGTCATGCCGGAAGCAGACGACGGACTGGTACGCGCGCTGGCTCGAATCGCTCAGGGCGACCGTCAGGCTTTTGCCGGTTTTTATCAGAAAACTCATCGCGCCGTATTTGGCATGTGTGTGCACTTGCTGCGTGATCGGGATGAGGCCTGTGACGTCCTCCAGGAAACCTATATTCAGGTCTGGCACCACGCCGGCGAATACCATTGTGATCGCGGCAGCGTGCAGACCTGGATGATGTCCATCGGTCGTTATCGCTGCCTGGATGCTTTGCGCCGCCGCCGCTACGAGGCGGATTACGATAGCGTGGATGATCGCCAGGAAAGCAACACACCGGGCCCAATGGATAACGTTGGCAACCAGCTTGACCGTCAAAGACTCAATCATTGCCTGAAAGATCTGGATGAACGGTATCGTTCCAGTATCGAGATGGCCTATTTTCGTGGGTTCACCCACCAGGAACTGGCGGTAGCCATGGGTGAGCCGCTGGGTACCACCAAAAGCTGGATTCGTCGCGGGCTGGATGTATTGCGCCGGTGCCTGGACACATGAAGCCGGATAATTACGAACGTAATCATGCGCTAGCAGCAGAATATGTGGTGGGCACGCTGCAGGGCGCCGCCAGGCGACGTTTCGAGCGCTGGATGATGGTCTCTGCCCGGGTGCGCCGTCAGGTATGGTACTGGGAGCGACGGCTGCAACCTTTCAATGAATCCTTGCCGGAAGAGGCCGCTCCGAGTGCCGTGTGGAATAGCATCGAGCAACGACTCTTTCCGGGCACGGCACCGGTGGCTGCGCGGTGGTGGCAGACCCTGACCGCCTGGCGCTGGAGCACGGGTATCGCCGTATTAGCGGTTTTTGCCTTGTTGCTGTGGACGCCATCACCGCCGGTGGTGACGCATTATGTGGGGGTGGTGCAGAGTCAGCAGGCCGAGCCTCTGTGGCTGGTGAATGCCTCTGCGGATCATCGCTTGAGCGTGAAGGCCATGCCGCCGGTTCAGCCGGCGGACGGTGGCAGGGATTACCAGTTGTGGTTGTTGCCGGAGTCGGGCGCGCCGATATCGCTGGCGTTGCTGCCCACGGGCGGTGCCCAGTTGCAGATTACTCTCAGCGATCAGCAGGTGCGCCAGTTGTTACAGTCTCGCTCTCTGGCGATCAGCCTGGAACCTGAGGGTGGGTCACCGACCGGCCAGCCCACTGGGCCGGTGGTGTATCAGACACGTCTGGTGCAAATGTAGCGAGCAAAGGTGGAAAGTGGCCTCATCAGTCGATGAGTTCACTTTCGGCTTGCTCCAGCGACTCCATCGCTTCTAGTAACTGTTCCTCCAACTCCTCGTGCTGTTTCTTCAGGCGTGCCTGATCACCGAGCAAGCCATTCATTTCGTTCTTGCGGCTATCGTCCGTATACAGGGCGTCGTTGCCCAGGGCCGTCTCGATCTCGGCCAGTGTCTGGTCGCACTGGCTGAGCTGTTTTTCCAGTTTTTCCACCTGCTTTTTCAGCGGGCGCAGTTGGTGGCGTTGCTGGGCGGCTTGTTGACGGCGTGCCTTGGCATCGAGACCGTCGGCTGGCTTGTCTTCCTTGACGGGTTTGCCGTCGCGGCGGTTCTGTTGCAGCCAGCGGCCGTAGTCATCCAGATCGCCATCAAAACGACTCACCGTCCCGTTGGCCACCAGATAGAACTCGTCCACGGTGGTTTCCAGCAAGTGGCGATCATGAGACACCAGCACCACCGCCCCTTCGAAGGATTGCAGTGCCATGGTCAGTGCTTCGCGCATGTCCAGGTCCAGATGGTTGGCCGGCTCATCGAGTAGCAGCAGTGCCGGTTTTTCCTGCACGATCATGGCCAGCGCCAGACGGGCCTTCTCGCCACCCGAGAAACGACCCACCGGAGCAAACACGTCATCACCGTGGAAACCGAAACGGCCCAGCTCGCTGCGCAGCTGCGATTCACTCCACTTGGGGTAAAAGCGGGACATCATCTGGTAGGGGGCGTCGTCGGCGGCCAGCCGATCCACCTGTTGCTGGTGGAAGTAGCCGATCACCAGGTCGCCGTCTTTTTCGAAGCGTCCACCCAGTGGTGCCAGCTCGCCCACCAGGGTGCGCATCAGGGTGGATTTGCCGGCGCCATTGGGGCCGAGCAGACCGATGCGTGATTCCGGGCGCAGGCTCAGGCTGACCTGGTCGAGAATCGGTGCACCCGGGTAGCCGCATTGCACCGCATCCAGGTTTTCCATGGGGTTGGGCAGTTTGTTGGGGCTGTGGAAATCAAAGCTGAAGCCGGAATCCACGTGGGCCGGGCCAATCAGTTGCAGTCGTTCCAGCGCTTTCACCCGGCTTTGCGCCTGTTTCGCCTTGGAAGCCTTGGCCTTGAAGCGGGCGATGAACTTCTGCATGTGGGCCACCTGGGCCTGCTGTTTCTCGTGCATCTTCTGCTGCAGGGACAATTGCTCGGCGCGCTGGCGTTCGAAATCCGAGTAGCCGCCGCTGTAGTGCTTCAGTTGTTTGTGTTCGATATGCAGGATCTGGTTGACGGTGGCATCCAGGAAGGCGCGGTCGTGGGAGATCACCAGCAGCGCCCCCGGTTGCTGTATCAGGTAGCTCTGCAACCAGAGGATGGCATCCAGATCCAGGTGGTTGGTGGGCTCATCGAGCAGCAGCAGATCCGCATCGCTCATCAATACCTGGGCCAGGTTCAGGCGCATTCGCCAGCCGCCGGAGAAGCTGGCCACCGGCTGTTGCTGCTGGGTCTCGCTGAAGCCAAGGCCGGCCAGCAGGGTGGCGGCCCGGGCCGGTTGCTGCCAGGCGTGCAGGGCTTCCAGCTCGCCGTGGGCATGGGCGATAGCGTGGTTATCGCCGGCGGCTTCCGCGTCGGCGAGTTTTTTCTCCGCCCGGCGCAGGGCGCGGTGGCCGTCGAGCACGTAGTCGATGGCCGGTTGTTCCAGTGCCGGCACTTCCTGGGCCATCATGGCCAGGCGCCAGTCCGCGGGCAGGTTCAGGTTGCCGCCGTCGCTCTCCAGTTCGCCCATGATAAGCTTGAACAGCGAACTCTTGCCGGTGCCGTTACGGCCCACCAGCCCCACGCGCCAGCCCTTGTGCAGGACCACGCTGGCGTCTTCCAGCAACAGGTCGGGGCCGCGGCGAAGGTTGATGTGTTCCAGAGAGAGCATGGGGTAATCCGGGGTTGATGAGAACCGGCGCAGTGTAAGCCAGCAAAGGTAACGGGGGAACCGTGGACGACTTGATAAAGCAGGATCTGTGGCGCTATGCCCTGGGGCGATGGCAAGACAAGGATTTTGAGCGGGCCTGCCTGCATCTGCAGGACGATTACCAGGTGCCGGTGGCCCTGTTGCTGGCTGGCCTGTGGCTTGCCGAGTCCGGTAAACAGCCGGATGCGGGGGTAGGGCGCCGGATGGCTGAGCTGGCAGAGCAGTTCGAAGCGGACTACCTGCGCCCGCTGCGAGCCGTGCGCCGCAAGGCCGGTGACGATGCGCGGCTGCCGGAATTCAAGCGACAGCTGCAGCAGGTGGAGCTGGAAGGTGAACGCTGGCTGCTGACGACCCTGCCGACCTTGTGCGATAACCTGCTGCCCGCCGGCAAACCGGTGGACGCCATGGGGTGGTTGCTGGTGCTGGTCCCGGAAACGGCCCAGTGCGAGGGGTTGCAGAATGCTCTCAGCGATCTGGTGGCACTGTAGGAGCACCTCTTGAGGTGCGAATCCGAGCCTTGGCGAGGAAACAGCAGCGCAGCGACTCCCAACCCTTCCCAGAAAAACCTGTTGAGCCTAGGAGCTCCTGATCGGCCTTCGCCCGATTCCGCGTTGACACGCGGTTCGCACCTCAAGCGGTGTATTCGCTTCGCTCACCCTTCGGGCCGCACTGCACTGCGTGCGTTACTCCGCTACGCTCCGTTCCTACAGTGCCTCCTCCCCGACGGACTTTGTAACTTTGAACTTTTAACGCCCTCCTGCCATCCTTCAGTCCCCTTGTGTTTCACCGGACATCCCCATGACCACCGACCTGGCCTTCGACCGCGACCATCTCTGGCACCCGTATACGTCCACCTCGAAACCGCTGCCCACCTTCGCGGTGGCCAGTGCCAAAGGCGTGCGGTTGACGCTGGAAGATGGCCGCGAGCTGGTGGATGGCATGTCGTCCTGGTGGGCGGCGGTGCATGGTTATAACCATCCGGTGTTGAACCAGGCCGCCAAGGACCAGATCGACCGCATGGCTCATGTCATGTTCGGTGGGCTGACCCATGAACCGGCCGTAGAACTGGGCAAGAAGCTGGTGGCATTGACGCCGGACCCGCTGGATAAGGTGTTTCTGGCTGACAGCGGCTCGGTATCGGTGGAAGTGGCCATCAAGATGGCCTTGCAGTACTGGCTCAGCCAGGGGCATACCGGCAAGGATAAATTGCTGGCCCTGCGTAACGGCTATCACGGCGATACGTTCGGGGCCATGGCCGCTTGCGACCCGGTCAATGGCATGCACTCTCTGTTCAGTGGCGTGCTGGCCAAACATTATTTCGCCGAGGCGCCGCAATGCCCGTATGACAGTGATTTTGATACCGAGGATCTCAATTCCATCCAGCAGATGCTGGCGGATCATCATCAGGAGATTGCCGCCGTGATTCTGGAGCCGGTGGTACAGGGCGCCGGCGGTATGCGGATGTATCACCCCACCTACCTGAAGGCCGTGCGTGCCCTGTGTGACCAGCACGGGGTGTTGTTGATCTTTGATGAAATCGCCACCGGCTTTGGCCGCACCGGCAAGCTGTTCGCTCTGGAGCATGCCAATGTGTGCCCGGATATTCTCTGCCTGGGCAAGGCGATTACCGGCGGCTATATGACCTTGGCCGCGACCCTGTGCACCGACCAGGTCGCAGCGGGCATCTGCGATGGCGAAGCCGGCGTACTGATGCACGGCCCGACCTTCATGGGCAACCCGCTAGCCTGCGCGGTGGCCAATGCCAGTATCCAGTTGTTGCTGGATTCCGGCTGGCAGGAAAAAGTCGCGGCCATCGAAGCGCAGCTCAAGGCGGAGCTGCTACCGCTGAAGGACCTTTCCTCCGTGGCTGATGCCCGGGTGCTGGGCGCCATTGGTGTCATGGAAATGAAGGAGCCGGTGGCCATGGAGCAGGTGCAGGCACGCTTTGTTGAACAGGGTGTATGGATCCGCCCGTTCGGCAAACTGGTCTATATCATGCCGCCCTTCGTGATTGAGCCGGAGGACCTCAGCAAACTGACTGGGGCGATGCGGGATCTGGCGGAGGGCAGTTGACGTTAAGCCCCAACTTTCTACAAACCCACTGTAGGAGTTCCCTTCCAGGGGACGAACCTCGCGAAGCGAGACGACAAGAGCATTTACCTGCCGCACTGCCAGGAGTCGACCTGTAGAACCTGATACCCCCTGATCGCCCTGCGGGCAATTCCGCGTTTACACGCGGTTCGTCCCCTGGAAGGGAACTCCTACAGGTGGTTGTCGACTGTGTTGGCGGGTTACCGAAATCCCGGCATGGTCTGAATCAGATGCCGTTGCACTTCCAGCCACTCGCCGACGCGGCGCCAATGCTGCTGGTCGTCCAGGTGGCGGGAGACGGCGGCGTCGAGGACGCCTTCGCCATTACTCATGGCCTGCACATACAGCTGGGTATCGCGCAGAGTAACCAGGTAGGGAATCTTCAAGCTGGCGAGAAACTGGCGCAGGGATTCGTACATGCGGGTGCGGGTGCGCGAACGATTGGCGATCACTGCCAATCGACGCGGACGGCGCCGGTAGCTGGGAGCCAGCATGACGGTTTGCAGGAAACGGGTGGTGGCGCGAATATCAATGGGGCTGGGTAACACGGGTACCAGTACCACCTGGGAGAGACGCAGCAGGTGATCCAGATGATGGGCATCCAGGCCGGCAGGAGAGTCGATGATAGTGATCGGGCCAGCCTGATCCAGCTTCTGTTGTAGCCGCCCCAGGGACACCGGCTCCCCCGCCGGCCAACCCAGCCCGTGGATGGTGGTATCGCGGCGCAATTTCAGCCATTGCAGCGACGACTGCTGAGGGTCCATGTCCAGCAGAGATACCCTTCGCCCCATGGCTTCGTAATAGCAGGCCAGGTTGGTGGCAATAGTGGTCTTGCCGCAGCCCCCTTTGCTGTTCGCAATCAGAATGACCATGCGGGACGGGCCGGACGAACGCGGTTGGGAGCCGATCCCCTTGGCAGGGCTGTTCTGTGCGCTATTCATGCCGTGTCTTATTGGTTTTTTTTGCGGGGGATTGTACCCGGCGGTTTGAGTGGCGCGATCACCGTCAGAAGAAAAGGTGATGCTGCTCACAAAACCAACAGTACCGCAAAATAAGGCGCATTAGTGTAATTTGTGATGTTATTTTGCTCTCGCGGGGAACTGAATCCCGTGAAGGCGGCTCCATAGTTGGGGGAGAAACATCATGCGTTACCTGTTGATTATCATCGTGTTGCTGGTGGCTGCACTGGCGGCGCTGTTTACCGTGCCTCTGGGTGGCGGTAAGCCGCTACTGGACTGGCAGCATGTGGAACAGAACTGGCAGCAGCCGGAACGGTTGCTGGACCGGAGAATTTCTCCCTGGATGGAGGAAAATGGGGAAAGCGCAGAGATGTATCGCTGGCGTGACCCCCAGGGAAACTGGCAGTATGGCCAGACTCCGCCGCCCGGTGTGCAGGCGGAATCCTTTACCGTAAAAGCGCCCAATACCATCACTGCCGAAGAAATGCGCGGTGGTAAGGTGCCGGAACAGCAACAACAACAGTAGGCCAATTGGAGGCAGAATGAAGAAATTGGGAATCGTGCTGGCGGGAACTGTCCTGTTGGCAGCGTGTGGTCAGGAAACGGCTGAACTGAAAAGTGATGACCAGAAAGCGTCCTACGCACTGGGCTTCCGCAGTGCGGAGCAGATGCGCAGCCTGGAAAACCTGGACCTGGATGCCATGGTGGCAGGCCTGCGTGACGGCTTTGCCGAAGACGGCAAATCCCAGCTGGGTGACGACGATCTGGATCAGCTGATTCGTGACTTCCAGGGCCGTATGATTGAAGCCCAGCAGAAAAAGATGGAAGAAGCGGCCGGCAATAATCTGGAAGCCAGCGAAAAATTCCTGGCCGAGAATGCCGAGCGTGAAGGCGTTACCGTCACCGACAGCGGCCTGCAGTACGAAGTGCTGGAGTCCGGTGAAGAAGGTGGTGCATCCCCGACCCTGGAAGACACCGTGGAAGTTCACTACCACGGCACCCTGCCGGACGGCACCGTCTTTGACAGCTCCGTAGAGCGCGGCCAGCCGGCCAGCTTCGGCCTGCAGCACATCATTCCTGCCTGGCAGGAAGCGCTGCCGATGATGGCCGAAGGCGACAAGTGGAAAATTGTTGTTCCGCCGTCTCTGGGCTATGGCGAGCAAGGCGCGGGCGGCGATATCGGCCCCAACCAGGCGCTGATCTTCGAGATCGAACTGCTGGACGTGAAAGGCAGCGGTAATGAAGGTGCTGCTGACGAGGAGTAAATTCCTTCGTCTCACGCTTCAACAAAAAGGGCGCCTTCGGGCGCCCTTTTTGGTTTTTGAGCTACGAGCTACGAGCTACGAGCTACGAGCTACGAGCTACGAGCTACGAGCTACGAGCTACGAGCTACGAGCTACGAGCTACGAGCTACGAGCTACGAGCTACGCTCATTGGGATAGGAAAATCCGAAAAGTTCCCTGTTCTATCGCTTCGTCTTTTCCGTGTTTTACTCGCAGCTAGAAGCTCGTGGCTAGCCGCTTTTTTCAATGTGTCGCCTGCTGCCGTGGCGGTTCCTGCTGATGGATGCTGAGGATCAACTGATCCTCCAGCGCAAACCGTTCCTCCAACGTCTGCATCAGCAAGGTGATCCGTTCCGGTAGCTGATCCCGTTGTGCCAGCCACTGTTCCGGACGCTCGAAATCCTCGTTGAAGGCGAGGGCTTCGTCAGTGGAGCTGTCCAGTTGCTGGAGAATCTGTCGGGTAAGTGTGGGGTTGTCGCGGTGGAAATGACGGGCCTCGTTGACCAGCTCCCGGTACACCTCGAAGTAGCCGGCACTGATGTAGTCCATCAGTAGCTGGCAGAAATGCTGTACCTGTTTCTGCAACGGCTGACGGTGATCGGACAGGCCTTTCAGGCCCTGCAGGGTGCATAGCAGCACAATCAGTTGCTGACGCTCATCCAGCCAGGCCTGCACCAGCGCCTCGATGCGCTGCCATTGGGCCAGAGCTGCAGAATGGGAGCTCGCCATGGTTCCTCCTTGGAGTGCCCGTTGACTATTGTCTTGTTGGGCTATCGAGCCTAGGACTGGCGGGGCTGTGTTGGCAATGGGACAAAATCGGCGTGAAGCCGGATCAGGGGGAAAAACCACGTTATCTCAGCCACTTGTCGTTAAAGACAAATTTCTTCTAATAACAGCTCTTTTAGAACGGTCTTCCGGTGTGCCTGGTAGGCACTTAGAGATACTGCGCCACCCAGGGCCATAACCATGGCAGCGCCAGCGCCGTCACCAGCCCGCACAAGCCCAGCGCCAACCCGGCAAAAGCACCCGCTTTTTCGCCGTATTCGAAGGCTCGGGCGGTGCCGATGGCGTGGGCTACCAGGCCCAGTGCAAACCCCCTGATGCGGTCGTCGGTGACTCTCAACAGGCGGAAGATGGGGCCAGCGGCCAGGGCACCGACGATGCCGGTGATCGCCACTGCGCCGGCGGCCAGGGATACATAGCCACCGGTGGATTGCACTACCTCCACGGCAATCGGGGTGGTGATGGATTTGGGTGCCAGTGAGCCCACCACTTCGGCGGGAGCGCCCAGCCACCAGGCCAGCCCCACGGCAATGGCGGCAGAGATAAAAGCGCCCAGCACGGTGGCGATCAGGATCGGCGTGAGCACGCTGCGTACCGTGTGCAGCTGCCGATAGAGGGGCCAGGCCAGTGCTACCGTTGCCGGGCCCAGCAGAAAGGAAATCAGGGTGGTCTGGTCGCGGTATTCCTCATAGTCCACGCCCACCAGTGGCAGCACGACAATCACCGGAATCGAGGCCACCAGAAAGGGGTGGAACAGGGGCAGGCTGTTGCTGCGGCCATACACCCACAGGGCAAAGCGGTAGCTGACCAGGGTCAGCAGGATACCGAACAACGGGGTGTGCACCAGGCCGGCCAGGCTGTCGAGTTTATCGATCATGGCTGCCTCCCCCGGATTCGCCATGCTTGCCGCCCAGCAGCTTCTTCAGCATCAGGGTCACCAGCACCAGGCTGAGCAGGGTGCCCAGCACCACGGCCACGCCCAGCGCCAGGGCGTAGTCTTCGTAGCGGTGCCACTGCAGCACGATACCCACCCCCAGCGGGAAGATCAGCAGGCTGATGTGCTTGATCAGGGCGCCGGCGGCGGGAGCGACTCGTTGGCTGAAAGGGGCATTGAGCAACAGCGCCAGTAACAGCAGCACCATGCCCACCACGGAGGCGGGCAGGGGGATGCCGGTGAGGCAGATTAGCACCTCACCAAGAAACTGGAAAAACAGCAGAATCAGCAGGCCGTCGATCATGGTGCGATCAGCGTTTGGGGAGCGGGCGGAACAGTTGCACCAGCGCTACCAGCAGCAGGCCGGTAAAAACCACCAGGGACCAGGCTGGCAGGCTCAGACCCAGGAAGGACCAGTCCATTTCCGCGCACTCCCCGGAGCCGGCCAGCACTTCCTGGATGACGCTTTGCAGGGGGAAGACATCCAGCATGTAGTTGAGGCCGGGGCCACAGGCGGGCACCTGATCCGGCGGCAGGTTTTGCAGCCAGATGTGGCGGATGGAGATGGTGCCGCCGCCGATGGCTGCCAGGCCGGTGAGCAGCCCGTAA
>NZ_JBNPEC010000228.1:0-14989 GCF_051117345.1 Alcanivorax sp. | reverse complement strand
GGCGGATTCCTGATGGCCCGGGAAGTGTTTACCCAGGGCATGAATCGCAACGGCGGCGCCATCGTCAACATCGTCGCCGACATGTGGGGCGGCATGCCCGGCATGGGCCACTCCGGCGCCGCCCGTGCCGGCATGGTCAACTTCACCCAGACCGCTTCCTACGAGTGGGGCAGCTGCGGTGTGCGCGTCAATGCCGTGGCCCCGGGCTGGATCATGTCCAGTGGCATGGACACCTACCCGGAAGGTTTCAAGCAGACTCTGAAAACCCTGCGTGCCGCGGTGCCACTCAAGCGCATGGGTAACGAATCGGAAGTGTCCGGTGCCATCTGCTTCCTGCTCAGCGACGCCGCCGCCTTCATCAGCGGCGATACCCTGCGCATCGATGGCGCCGCCAGCCAGGGCAACGTGGCGATCTTCCCGCTGCCCGACCACGACAAGAGCCAGCCGTTTGACGGCTTCCACCGTGCCACCACCCCCGATGTCTTCAAGGACCTGTAATGTCAGTCATTGAATCCGCACTGGACCCGAACAGCGAGGAATACCGGCAGAACCGCGACGCTCTGCTGGCGGCTGTGGAAGAGTTCCGCGCCATTGAGCAGGCCGTGGTCGATACCGCCGAAGGCAAGCGCGCCAAATTCGAGAAACGCGGCCAGCTGCTACCCCACGAGCGTATCTCCCGCCTACTGGACACCGGCTCGCCGTTCCTGAGCCTGATGAACCTGGCCGGCTACAAGATGCACGACGACAAGGACGGCACCGAAGCCGGCGGCGGCACCATTGCCGGCATCGGCTATGTGTCCGGCGTTCGTTGCCTGGTTACTGCCTCCAATTCCGCCATCAAGGGCGGCACCATTTCGCCCTCCGGCCTGCACAAGACCCTGCGTCTGCAGCGCATCGCCATGGAAAACAAGCTGCCGGTGGTGAGCCTGGTGGAATCCGGTGGCGCCAACCTGAACTATGCGGCAGAAGTGTTCGTGGACGGCGCCCGTACCTTCGCCAACCAGGCGCGACTGTCCGCCGCCGGCATCCCCCAGATCACCGTGGTCCACGGCAACGCCACCGCTGGTGGCGCCTATCAGCCGGGCCTGTCCGACTATGTGGTGGTGGTACGCGAGCGCGCCAAGATGTTCCTGGCCGGGCCACCGCTGCTGAAAGCCGCCACCGGCGAAATCGCCACCGATGAAGAGCTGGGTGGCGCCGAAATGCACGCGGGCACAGCCGGCACCGCCGAATACCTGGCGGAGAATGATGCCGACGGCATCCGCCAGGCCCGGGATCTGGTCAAGCTGCTGGGCTGGCGCCGGGCAGCACCGGGTAGCGACGACGTCGAACCGCCCCGCTACGCCGCCGAGGAATTGCTCGGCGTGGTCCCCGCCGACGCCAAGAAACCCTACGACGTGCGCGAGATCATCGCCCGCATCGCCGACGGCTCCGACTTCCTCGATTTCAAAAACGACTGGGACAGCGCCACCGTGTGCGGCTGGAGCACCATCGAAGGCAAGCCCGTGGGCATCATCGGCAACAATGGCCCGATCACCCCGCGAGGTGCCGCCAAGGCCGCCCAGTTCATCCAGCTCTGTGACCAAACCCGCCGACCATTACTGTTCCTTCACAACACCACCGGCTTCATGGTGGGCACCGACGCGGAACAGAACGGCGTCATCAAGCACGGTTCGAAAATGCTGCAGGCGGTTGCCAACGCCCGAGTGCCGAAGATCTCCATTGTCGTCGGTGGCTCCTACGGCGCAGGCAACTACGCCATGTGTGGCCGCGGCCTGGATCCGCGCTTCATCTTTGCCTGGCCCAACTCCAAGGTTGCTGTCATGGGCGGCCAGCAGGCCGGGATGGTGCTGCGCATCGTGGCTGAGGCCAAACAGCGAGCCAACGGCATTGAGCCTGACGAGAAGGTGCTCGACATGCTCCAGCAGACCACCGCCCAGAAACTCGACAGCCAGTCCACCGCCCTCTACGGCACGGCACGGCTGTGGGACGACGGCATCATCGACCCCCGCGACACCCGTCGCGTAGTGGCCTATGCCCTGGATATCTGCGTCGACGCCCAGCATCGCGAGCTGCACCCGAATGCGTTCGGGGTGGCGAGACTTTAAAGGCAGTGAACAGTGAATAGTGAATAGTTAACAGCTGAAAGAATTACCAGCGGTCTCTGCCTGTTTTCGCTGTTCACTGTTAACTCTTAACTGTTAACTCAGCCACCAAAATAGCCGAAAAATACAGACATATAAGCGCTCGACAAGCCGAGCCAAACAAACAGGACGCTTACCATGCTTTTCACTCAAGAACACGAAGAACTGCGCCGCACAGTACGCAACTTTGTCGAGAAAGAACTGAACCCCCACGTCAAGGAATGGGAAGAAGCCGGTCGCTTCCCCATCCATGAGGTGTTCAAGAAAATGGGCGATCTGGGGCTGCTGGGGGTCACCAAGCCGGCCGAGTTTGGTGGCATGGGGCTGGATTACTCCTATGGCATGGTGATGGCCGAGGAAATGGGGCGCACTCACTGCGGCGGTGTCCCGCTTTCCACCGGGGTACAGACCGACATGGCTACGCCGGCCCTGGCCCGCTTCGGCTCCGACGAACTGCGTCAGAACTATCTGGCCCCGGCCATTGCCGGTGACATGGTAGCCGCCATCGCCGTATCCGAGCCCCATGCCGGTTCCGATGTGGCCGCCATCAAGACTACCGCCACCAAGGACGGCGACGACTACGTGATCAACGGCACCAAGATGTGGATCACCAACTCGCCCAGCGCCGACTGGTTCTGCCTGCTTGCGCAGACTTCAGACGGCAAGCCGCACATGAACAAGTCATTGATCATCGTGCCGAAAGACGCCGCCGGCATCACCGTGGACAAGCCCCTGCACAAGCTGGGCATGCGCTCCTCGGAAACCGCCCAGGTGTTCTTCGACAACGTGCGCGTGCCCCAGCGCAACCTGGTCGGCCAGGAAGGCATGGGCTTCATGATGCAGATGATGCAGTTTCAGGAAGAGCGCCTGTTCGCCGCCGCCAACAGCCTGATGGGCATGCAGCATGTGATTGACGAAACCATTGCCTACGCCAAGGACCGCCAGGTATTCGGCATGCCGCTGATCGACAACCAGACCGTGCACTTCCGCATGGCCGAACTGCAGACCGAAGTGGAATCTCTGCGCGCCCTCACCTACCGGGCCTGCGAGATGTACATCAACGGCAAGGACGTGCTGCAACTGGCGTCCATGGCGAAACTGAAAGTGGGTCGACTGAGCCGTGAAGTGGCCGATGGCTGCCTGCAGTACTGGGGCGGCAACGGCTTCATGTGGGAAAACCCCGCCGGCCAGCTTTACCGCGACGGCCGTTTGGGCTCCATCGGCGGCGGTGCCGACGAAGTCATGCTCGGCATTATCTGCAAGACCATGGATATTCTGCCAGGCAAGAAGAAATAACAGCAGGAAAAACCCATCCGTAGGAGCGTCGCTCGCGACGCGATCACAAACGGTCGGAGACTCGCGCCGCCAGCGACGCTCCTACAGAAAACAACGAGGCGATGCATGAGCTTACCCAGCACCGAAACCTTGCAAATCGACCAGGACGGCCCGGTTCTGCATATCACCCTGAACCGGCCGGACAGCCGCAACGCCATGAGCCTGACCATGGTCAACGAGCTGATGGCAGTGTTCGAAGCGGTGAAGGATGACACCGACGTGCGCGCCATCGTGCTGCGTGGCGCTGGCGGTCACTTCTGTGCCGGCGGCGATATCAAGGATATGGCCGGCGCGCGCCAACAGGCTGCCAGCGGCGACAGCGATGCCTTTGAGAAGCTGAATCGTCGCTTCGGAGAAATGATCACCGCCGCCAACCACCAGCCGCAGGTCGTGATTACGGTGCTGGAAGGCGCGGTACTGGGGGGTGGTTTTGGTCTGGCCTGCATCTCCGATGTAGCCATCGCCCACAGCGGCGCCACCTTCGGCCTGCCGGAAACCGGCCTCGGGGTTATCCCCGCCCAGATCGCTCCCTTTGTAGTTGAGCGGGTCGGCCTTACCCAGGCCCGGCGATTGGCCCTCACCGGCATCCGCTTCCAGGGCGAAGAAGCCCGGCGGCTGGGTATTGTCCACGAAGTGGCCGCCAACGCAGATGGCCTGGATGCCCTGCTGGAAGACACCCTGAAAGCGGTTCGCAAATGCGCGCCCCATGCCAACCGGGTGACCAAGGCGCTGGTACTGAACGTGGGCCATGAGCCCATGGAGGCACTGCTCGATCAAGCGGCAAAGGATTTCTCCGCGGCCGTGAACAGCGAAGAAGGCCAGGAAGGCACCATGGCTTTTGTGCAGAAACGCCCTGCATCCTGGAAGCAATAAGAATAACAGTTGCGAGGAGCGAGTGACGAGCAGCGAAACCTATAACCATGCGCTTCGTTTTTGCATTTCGCTACTCGTCACTCGTACCTCGCTCCTGAGCTGTTCGCGCCTAAAGCGCCGCCCCTACGGGAAAGAATTTTCAACCGGAACACCGGTAAGGAACCACAATGAGCTTTGAAAAAATCCTGATTGCCAACCGTGGCGAGATTGCCTGCCGGGTTATCACCACTGCCCAGTCACTGGGCTACCGGACTGTCGCGGTCTATTCCGAGCCGGATGCCGGTGCCCGTCACGTGCAACTGGCTGACGAAGCGGTCTGCGTGGGCCCGGCACTGGCCAGCGCCTCCTACCTGAACGTGGATGCCCTGCTGGATGCCTGCCGCAAGACCGGCGCCGACGCGGTGCATCCAGGCTATGGCTTCCTGTCGGAAAACGCCGGCTTTTCCAAGGCCTGCAAGGACGCCGGCATCACCTTTATCGGCCCCGATGAAGATGCCATCCACCTGATGGGTTCCAAGCGTCTGTCGAAGATCGCCATGATCGAGGCCGGTGTGCCCTGTATTCCCGGTTACGAAGGTGAAGACCAGAGCGACGCCACCCTGCTGAAGGAAGCCGAACGCATCGGCCTGCCGCTGATGATCAAGGCCAGCGCCGGCGGCGGCGGCCGTGGCATGCGGGTGGTTACCGATGCCAGCGAGATTTCCGCCCAGCTAAAGAGTGCGCGCCAGGAAGCGAAGAGTGCCTTCGGCAGCGACGAGCTGATCCTGGAGCGTGCCGTGATGCAACCCCGCCACGTGGAAATCCAGGTGTTCGGCGACCGCCATGGCAATGTGATTCACTTGGGCGAGCGCGACTGTTCGGTACAGCGCCGCCACCAGAAGGTAGTGGAGGAAGCGCCCTCCCCGGCGGTGGATGAAACCCTGCGCCAGCAGATGGGCGAAGCCGCAGTCAATGCCGCCAAGGCCTGCAACTATGTGGGGGCCGGCACGGTGGAATTCCTGCTGGCGCCGGAAGGCGATTTCTTCTTCCTGGAAATGAACACCCGCCTGCAGGTGGAACACCCGGTCACCGAACTGATCACCGGCCTGGATCTGGTGGCCTGGCAGATCAAGGTCGCTCGCGGCGAACCGCTGCCACTGAGCCAGGAGCAGGTCACACTCACCGGCCATGCCATGGAAGTGCGCCTGTACGCGGAAGACCCCGCGCAGAACTACATGCCACAAACAGGGCCGGTACTGCGCTGGCAACCGGCCAGCGGCGATGGCGTGCGCATTGATCATGGTCTGACCGAAGGCTACGAGGTGGGCAGTCACTATGACCCCATGCTGGCCAAGATCATTGCCGTGGGCGACAGCCGTGAAGACGCCCGCCGACGCCTGATCCGTGCCGTGGAAGATACCGTGCTGATGGGAGTCCGGGATAACCGCACCTTCCTGGCCGCCATTCTGCGTCACCCGGTGTTTGCCCGGGGCGAAGCCACCACCGCCTTTATCGGTCAGGATTTTGCCGACGACGCCAGCATGGCGGGCGACGCCCCATCCAGCCAGCTCTGGGCCCTGGCCGCTCTGCTCCGCTGCGAAGTGGAAACCCCTTCCAGCGATTTGCGCGGCTGGCACTCCAGCACTCTGGGTGCCCAGCCGGTCCAGCTTCGCTGTGGCGAGCACGAACAGACCGTGTACATCCGCTATCAGGACAACCATGCCGACCTGATTGTCGGTGAGGACAAACACCGCATCGAACCCCTCGGCCCTGGCCTGGCGAGCATCGACGGTATTCGCCAGTGCTATCGGATGTTCCAGGATGGCAAGCAAAGTTGGCTGCAATGCCAAGGCCACAGCGTCTGTTTCGAGGATGCTACTCACAGCGCAGCGGGCAGCAGCGACCAGGCCGGTTCGGGCCAGATTCGCGCGCCCATGGACGGGGCAGTGATCGAGGTATGCGCGAAGGCCGGTGATGTCGTGAAACGAGGCCAGGTGCTGGTAATCATGGAAGCCATGAAGATGGAACACAGTCTCAAGGCGGACTGTGATGGCACCGTGGAGACCGTGGACCTGGCCGTTGGCAGTCAGGTCAAACGCCAGCAACTACTGGTCAGCATCAAGGCGGACAACTCAGAGTCATAATCCGTCAGTGACATTTTACAAACGGAGAGGGACACTCCACTGTGCTTCAATTTGCATCGGGCAGATAAGGCCACAACGAACCGCCGCAATCTGCCCAGGCACAGCTACCGGGCAGGGCTCTTGCCCTGCCATGGTGCTACGGTTAAGGTAAGCGCCCGCTTGCCAATACTGGGTTCCCGGCTGAACAGCCCTCGGATGACCGTTTACATGCCGTGATCGAATCATTGGCCTGTATCGACTGATCCTATGGTGTGTTGTGCCTGGGCCTTCCAAGAACACAGACTAATGGAGATCCTATGAGCAACGCCGACATCATCACGTTGCCCAAGCTTCTGTCCAAGGTTCCCGAGGTGGTCAGCAATCTGCCAGGCCTGATCAAGGGCTCGCGGATGGCCAAGATCACTGACACGACCAAGCCTCTGGGGCTGGGCATGGCCATCGAGCGAGCCACCGGAATGAACCCCAACGGCGCCGCCCTGATCTACGAAGACACCGAGCTTACCTACAAGCAGTTCAATGCCTGGGCTAACCGACTGGCAGATTACCTGGCCTCCATCGGCCTGAAAAAAGGCGACACTATCGCCGTCAACATCGAAAACCGCCCGGAACTGCTCGTCGCTGTAGCCGCCTGCGCTAAACTGGGCATCTGCGCTGCGCTGATCAACACCTCCCAGCGCGGCAAGGTACTGGTTCATTCTTTCAATCTGGTGAAACCCAAGGCCGCCATTATTGGCGAGGAATTGGTAGACGCCGTGGAAGAGATCCGTAGCGACCTGGATCTGAAGGACAATTTCTTTTTCTTCGCCGACCAGGACACCCTGGAAAACCCGGGTGACGCTCCCGCCGGTTACAAGAACCTGGCCAGCGAAATCAAGGACTGCTCCAGCGAAAACCCGGCTTCCAGCAAACAGACTTTCCTGCGCGATCCGCTGTTCTATATTTATACCTCCGGCACCACTGGCCTGCCCAAAGCTGTCGTGTTCAACCACGGTCGCTGGGAAAAAGCCTACGGTGGCTTTGGCTATTCGGCGGTGCGCCTCAACGCTGACGATCGCCTTTACACCACCCTGCCCTTCTACCACGCTACCGGCATGGTCATCTGCTGGGCATCGGTGCTGGCCCCTGCAGGCACCCTGGTACTGGCGCGCAAGTTCTCCGCCAGCGGCTTCTGGGAAGATATCCGCCGTCACGGCTGTACCGCATTTGGTTATGTGGGCGAACTGTGTCGCTATCTGCACGAGCAACCGGAAAAGCCCAACGACCAGGACAACAAGGTTCACACCATTGTTGGCAACGGCCTGCGCCCGAGCATCTGGAAGGAGTTCAAGGACCGTTTCGGCATTGACCGCGTGGTAGAGCTGTACGCCTCTTCCGAGGGCAACGTGGCCTTCACCAATGTGTTCAACTTCGACAACACCGTGGGGTTTTCCCCGGTCAGCTATGCCATCGTCAAATACGACAAGGAACGGGACGAGCCGGTACGCGACAGCAACGGCAACATGATCAAGGTGGGTAAGGGCGAATCCGGCCTGATGCTCGGCGAGATCACCGACAAGACCCCGTTCGACGGCTACACCGACCCGGAGAAGACCGAAAAATCCATCTTCCGTGACGTCTTCAAGAAGGGCGACGCCTGGTTCAACACCGGCGACATGATGCGAGATATCGGCTTCCGCCATGCGCAGTTCGTGGATCGTCTGGGCGATACCTTCCGCTGGAAAGGCGAGAACGTGTCCACCACCGAAGTGGAGCAGATTCTGGATGGCTATGATGGCATTCAGGAGTCTGTGGTTTACGGTGTGGAAATCCCCAACACCAATGGCCGGGCCGGCATGGCACAGGTTCGTCTGACCTGCCATCACAGCGAATTCGACTTCCAGGGGCTGTGTGCCTACCTGAAGCGTGAGCTGCCCCACTACGCCATTCCCGTGTTCCTGCGCATCAACGAGCAGGCCATGGAAACCACTGGCACCTTCAAGCACCAGAAAAACAAGCTGAAAGAGCAGAAGTACGATCTGAGCCAGCAGGACAATGCGGTCTACGTATTGCTCCCCAAGGCCAACTGCTACCAGCAGCTGGACAAGGAAACCCAGGCAAGCATCGACAACGGCGAACACCGTTTCTGATCTTTGCTTTCCTGACAAAAAAGGGTGCCTGAAGGCGCCCTTTTTTGTTTGCCAATCGGCCCCGTTGTTGACGACATTCCCGAAGCCGGCCCCCTCTTAGCCCAACCTGCCCCCGCAAAACCAGCTCCCTTTCTGCCATACCCCCAGCAGGCATTACTTTTGCACAAGCCAGCAACTATCCCCATGCTCTGTGGACAACTCTGTGAAGGACCTCAGGAAAACACGCTACAGCCCTTTAACAGCGGACCTTTCGGCTGTTTGCATGATTTTCCACCAGTGCAGGGATTGACACTTTAAACTATTCGGTGCGCACAGCAGCACAACCATCGGGGGGTTACTCACAAAACCTGTGGATAGAATTGTGGAAAAGCTGAGAAGAACCGTCTACAGGCCCCGGGGAAAGGCCTTTTCCTCTCAATGATGGATAATTACACAGATAGTAAACGTTAATATTCTCAGCAACTTAGCGATTATTTTTTAGCCATGCCAGGTGACACCAAGATGACAGCCAACCGTAGGTGAACACTAATAGCCTTGTGTAAAAACGCCATTTCCTTGTCTCAAACAGGCCACTCAGGTAACCGATCCTTACCACGCATCGGTTCAATCACATCCTAGAAATTCTTTTCCACAGAACCTGTGGATAACCCTGTGCATAGCCAGTACACAACCGCCCTATCTCACCGGTTTTTCACGGCTATTGACGACATGTCTATTTTTTAACCAACTAATAAAATGCTTAAAGATCAACCTCTTACGCTGTTTTTTATGGGCTATTCACGGATTTGTCATATTTTATTGCAGAAAAAGCCCATTGACATGAACCTGTGAACAAAATTGGGGCACGGGGACGTTACCAAGGGTGACAGGCTGGCACAGTCGTTCCGAGTGATCAGGGCCATACCCGCCCGTATCCTCGAGGTGTAAGCATTGCTCGCCAACACCACCGTGACAGGACGCGTGCAGCACACATATGGATATCCCGGACGGCGCCCTTAGTTGTGTGGGGCGTGCTTATTTCAGACATAAAAAAAACGGGTACCAAAGGGGGTACCCGTCAAAAGACACCACTAAGGGGTTAGCGGTGTGCGCTACAACACTGTTTGGACGCCTCAGCTCTTCTTGCGGCTGCGGCGTTTTGGAGTGTCGGATTCAGTGGAAGTATGTACGTCTTCCTCAGCTTTACTCAGAGCACTGGTAAGCTCATGAACCCGTTTCTCCAGCTCTTCGACTTCCCGCTTGTTGGGGAGCCCCAAGCGGGACAGCGCCTTGTTCAGGCGATCATCGAAGGCCTTCTCCATCTTGTCCATGGTCTCGCCGGTATGATGGCGAACCCGTTCCTTAATCTCTTCCACCCGGGACTCGGTCTTGTCCTTGGTGTGGCGTTCCACTTCTCGACCAGCTTCAACCAGGGCATCAAAAAAGCCGCTACCCTCTTCCTCGGCCCGTGCGAACGCACCCAGACCGGCAAGCCAGATCTGGTGGGTATACTTGCGAATGTCTCGTGAGGCTCCACTAAGAGCCTTTAGCGGGCTAGGATTCCGCTCTTCTTTTTCGTTCTGCTTATCGTCGGACATGATCCAAACTCCGAAGGTAATTCCACGAGCAGATGCAGCGCAGCAACAAGCAACAGCATCAACGCGAGGGGTAAATTATAGGGGGTAGTAAAGCAGGTTTGCATAGGTTTGTCTGACAATTGATCAACGATCGCTTATGTGATCAATTTCTCATCAGATCGGGCTATTGCCCATCCAGATCATCGTCATCATCCGGCCGCCGATTGCCGATCAGCCCCATGCCTCGGGCCAGATCCCGGGCGCTGTTGCGGATCACGTCCCTGGAGCGCCCGGTAAGCAGATCGACAATCCGCTTCCTCAAGCGCTCTTCCAACTGGTTGGCGCCCTCTTCAAGACGGCGATCCACCTTGCGTTCAATCTTTGGCCCCAGATAAAAATGGCCAATCAACCCCATCAGTACCAGGGTCAATAGAGAGGACGCTCCCGCCGCTGCAAACAGCAACCACCCCAGGGTGGCAATGTCTATTTGCAGTGTTTCCATCAGATGGCCCCGAACATGAACAGGAGCTGTGCAAGCCCAGCCATGGCGCCGAGAAAGCCGCCTACCACGATCAGAATCCATTCATCTTCCTGGAAAGCTGGCCGCAGAAGATCCTGAAACTCTTCCGAGCTGAGTGCCTGCATGCGCTCAGCCATCAGCTTCTCGACAATCAGGCCCCGCTCCTTATTGAAGCCCTGATCCTCGAACGGCTCCACAGCCAGATCCACGGCTTTATCCTCAACGGCTTTCTTGAGGTCCGCGTAACCTTCCGGGCCCACCGTCAACTGGGCAGCGGTGCGCACTACTCCGCCATTGAGCAACGGCTTGAGATGGCGCTTGATCAATGCTTTGGTGCGATCTCCACGGGGGCCATTGATCACCTGGTACATGATGTTGCGCAAGGTAATGACTTCATCCGTGGCAAGCCGGGCAAAGGACTCGGCCACATCCTTCTGCCGCTTCAGGAACAGCCCCTGAATCCGGAAAGGACCGATTTTCACCGGATTGAGCGGCCGGAAAATCAGGTTCAGAGCCAGCCAGTTGGTGGCGATACCGACGATAAAGCCGAAGAACGGCAACACCCAGTTTTCCGGCACAAAGATGAACACCGGCACCTGAATCAGACCGAACAGGAAACCGAAGTAGAAACCGGAATTGGTAATGAAACGAAATTCAGGATCACCCACTTCCTGGAACATCTGCACCATGAGCGCCTTGTCTTCGCTCATCTGGGTGATGACCATGTGCTTCATGTCCACCAGGCTGTCCAGATTGCGGCTGATGTCATCAACCACATTATCCATGACAGCGGGAATAGCCCGGCGTGCGCGGGCGTAGACACGCTTGCGCACCAGCAACGGCAGGTTTTCCCAGAGCACAGCATTGCGCTCGGTCATCACCTCATCGGTGTACTCTTCGATACGTAGCTGGATGGTGCGGGTGAGATGGGCGGCGATCTTTTCCGGCTCCATCTCGCGAAAGAACTCGTCCAGACTGCCCAGTTTGGAAAGGGCCTTGTCGACAACTATACCTGCCATCTTCTCGACCTTGGAGGGAATGATCCCCTGCCAGCCGAAGATTGGCCGAATACCAATGAATTCCAGTGGATAGAACGTCATTTTGACGGCCATCCAGTTGGTGATCCACCCTACGGCACCGGCGATGAAAGGTATACTGACGTACTTCCAGAAGTCCGGGTACGAAAGCAATGATTCCAGCATTGAAAAACAACTCCCCTCCAAGGGCTTATGCACTGTAACGCGACAGTGCCAAGACAAACATATCCCGCTTTCGCCAATCCCGGTCTAAAAAGCCAATGTCGTTTTAAGGCAGCAACCTATCATGGGAGGTGCCCTTTATTATAAAAGTGCCTAGTATAGGTAGCTGGCACCCTAAATATAAGCAAGATAACGTAATTTTTGGCAACAAATCGGGACCCGAAGCGACAACGCGGCCCCATTTCAGGACAGGATTTTCCGTCACTTATGCCTCAGACCGGTAGTTTCCCCCAGCTGATTGTGCTTGGTGGTTTGGAGAGCGCACTCAATCAGGCGCTCACAGGTAGCCAGCCCGGCCGAGACAGGTTAGCCGCCCTGCACGGCACTGTCGTGCGGATTCGTGCCGAGCGCCCGCTCTGGGTGCTCTATGTACTTATCTATGAAGATGGCGTGGAGCTGCTTACCGATTACGAAGGCAACGTGGATATCCGTGTCCGGGGCCCTCTGGGAGCCATGGTTCACTGGCTGTTTGCCAGCGAGCCACTGACCGATCACGAATCCCTGCGCGTCACCGGCAGCGACAGGCAAATCGCCCAGCTCACCGACCTGATTGAGAATTTCAGCCTGTGGCCACTGGTTCGCAACTGGCTCGACGACCATGTCCGGCTCAAGGAGTTGCTCGACCTGCTGCGCCGTGAAGACCCGGTATGGCTGGAGAAGCTGGCCACCCTGCCTCAGCAGGTCGGAGAACTGGCGGAACAGGTGGCTCGTCAGCAATTGATTCAGGAAGACATCCTCGAGGAGCTGCGTCATCTGCGCGGAGAACTACGACGAGCCCGCAAGCTGGACCAGTTCTTCACCCTCACCGGTACCTTGCTGATTCTGCTGTCGCTGCTCAAGGCGTCCTCACTTTGGGAAACCACCCTGCAGGCATTGCAGCAGGATGTACTATCCCTGGCCATGCTCAGCCTTGGTATTGCCTTCCTGCTGGCTCGACTGCTCCCCGCCAGGGGCAAGCTGTAGCGCCGAGCGATAAGCTGCAACGAGGGTTACCCAAATAACGCCCTGCCAATAATTTATCGATTCTTCTTCGGCGCACCAAAAATCTGCCCAAGGCGTTCGCCGACCAGCTCCGCGCTGGAACGGGCCAGGCTGCGGCTGGCGCCTTCCAGCACTTCCCGGGTATCCAGATTGCGGACGCCTTCTGCAAGGCCGCGGCGCACCCCCTCTTCCACCCGTGAAGAAAGCACCTGAGCAGCCTTTTCCACCTGCTCATCCAGCTCTTTTTGCATGTTGTCACGCAGCCGCGGCTGAAAGTAGAAACGCCCCCACAGCGCCACCACCGCCAGTGTCATGGCAGAGCTCAACACCGCCGTTGCGATTACCCAGATTATGGACATGTCCTCACTCCTTCTTTCCATCCGCTCTAATTGGCTGATAAACAACCGGTTTTGGTAACAGAGCAAGACAATGTTGTTAAATAAAGTATGCGCGCAATGCCCACCCCAAGGGAATTCATTAGAGTAAAAACCAAGGGAAAGGATGCCCACTGTTAAGAGCCCGTACACGCTCCCACGAATGGAACGTCATCTTAATGTGTGGTCCCGAGGTACCCAATGACTGCCGTGACAACCAGCAGCCGCGCAAGCAGCCATAGCCAGCAGATGATTCACCAGGCGATGTCGCTTTGTCGGCGACATCAGCAGCCCCTCAGCATCCTCGCTATCCGGTTTCAGGAGCTGGCGTCCATCAAGGCGGATATCGGCGCCGAGCGAATTCAGCGCTTGCTTGCGCAGGTCCTGCATCAAATGCATGCCACCAAACGTTGTGAAGACGGACTGGTGAGCTGCCAGTCAGGCCAATCCCTGTTCGTGGTCTTGCCGGCCACTGCCGTGGATGGCGCCATGGCAATGGCGCAACGGCTGCAGCAGTGGTTCAGTAGTCAGGAATTCGAGCTGGATGAGTTCTGCATTTCCCTGCCGACACGCATCGGCGTGCACTGTGCCAACCAACAGGAAGAGGAAGGCGTGGTGCAGTTGCTTAATCGGGCATTCAATACCCTGGAAGACACCACGGACACATCTCAAATTGCATTGAGCGGTTCGGCACGCAAACAACTGGTCGCGCTGCAATCCGCCCCCGAAGCAACCGGCCAACTGTCCAGGCAGCTGCTCGAGCTGGCCAGTGGCGCCAACCAGGCCTCGCTCATGGAAGCGCTGTCTCCTGCCTTATCCGTTCTGGACGAACGTCTGCGACTACAGCTGGTAGATCAGTTACTGGAGGCTTCGACCCAGGCGAAAGCAATCTGAGCAGAGGAAGCAATGCTGCCGCTGGGCCCAGTGCACCCTACACAGTACACAGACGGCCACCTGTCTCAGTCATTCCTCAAAGAATGTGCTATCCGGCTTTGTGGTAAGCATTTACTTTGCCACCGGCCTTGCCACCCACGTCAGGGTTTGCGAGCAATGAGCACGGCCCGGCGCGGCGCGGGATAGCCTTCCCGGGTCAGGGTCGGGTCGTCACTGTCCAGAAAATCCGGTAACGACTGGAACCGCATCCAGTCGGTGGCCCGCTGCTCCTCAACCGTCGTATTGCTCTCATCCACACAGCGGATATCCACAAAACCACAACGTTGCAGCCAACGTTCGAGCATGGCCACGGAAGGCAGGAAAAACACATTACGCATCGCCGCGTAACGGTCCTCGGGCATCAGCACTGTCTGTGCATCGCCTTCCACCACCAGGGTCTCCAATACCAGCTCTCCCCCTTCGCTCAACACTGCTTTCAGTTCCAGCAAGTGGTCCAGCGGGGAACGGCGATGATAGAGCACGCCCATGGAGAATACCGTATCGAAATTCTCCGTCTGCGCAGGCAGTTCCTCCATGCGCAACGGCAAAAACCAGACCGGGGAGGAAGGCGCGAAGCGGCGCACCGCCAGGTACTGCACCAGAAACAGGATGGTCGGATCGATTCCCACCACCTGCTCAGCACCGGCCGCCGCCATTCGCCAGCAGTGATAGCCGCTGCCGCAGCCCACATCCAGCACCCGCCGTCCGGCCAGGGGAGACAAATGTGGTGCGACCCGCTGCCACTTCCAGTCAGAATGCCATTCG
>NZ_JBNPEC010000150.1:0-15116 GCF_051117345.1 Alcanivorax sp. | reverse complement strand
GATGTTGCAGTCACCACGGGGGCTGCTGGATGGCGTCTATGTGCGCGGGCGCGCCCGGCAAGTGGAGAAATTCCAGTTGCGCTTTACTGGCCTGTCGAGCCAGGCGCAGGACCGGATACCCGGTGTACAGGGGCTTTCCGGCTGGGTGTCGGGCAGCCCTTCCGACGGGCAGGCACATCTGCACAGTGACAATCTGAGCCTGCAATTCCCCCGGCTTTATGACCATTCCCTGGGTGGCCAGATCAGCGGGCTGCTGGACTGGCGGCGTGATGGCGAGCAGCTGTTGGTGCGTTCCGGACGGTTGCGGGTGGTCAATCCGGATGCCCATGGCGAGGCGATCATGCAGCTCAGTCTGCGCCCCGATCAGATTCCACAATTGCGCCTGGCGGCAGAAATCTACGAAGGCAACGGCGCCCGCGCCAGTCATTACATGCCGCTCAAGCGGTTACCCGAGGGGGTGTCTGGCTGGCTCGGGCAAGCTATCCAAGGCGGCCATCTGCAGCGTGGACAGATTCTTTACCAGGGCCCGGTGAGAATCGACAAGAGCCGCCAGCAGGATCGCACCTTGCAGATGCGTTATCAGGGCCGCGATGTGCGCCTGTCTTTTCTGCCGGATTGGCCAGTTGCCAGCGACGTGTCAGCGGATGTGCTGATTAATGGTCGCCAGGTGCGCGGGGTGGCGCGCAGCGGGACATTGCTGGGTAGCCAGTTGGAGGACGTGCACGTTGATGTGCCGGATTTTGCAACCGGCGAGACGCCAAAGCTGATTATTTCCGGCCAGGCTCGTGGGCCGGTCAAGGATCTGGATACGCTCTTTCAGGATACCCCTCTGCGTAAACAGCTCCCCGAAGAGCTGCTGGACTGGCGTTTCCGGGACGGCAGCATGGCGGGGTATCTGTTGCTGGATATCCCGCTGCAAAAAGGCAGTGGCACACCGGTGGTGATTGTGGATGCCCAGGTGAACGATGCCACCCTGCACAATACGCCGCGCAAATTGCAGGTAACCGAGGCCTCGGCACCGGTCTACTTTCACCTGCGTGATGGCATGCAGATTGACCGGCTGCAGGCTCGCGCCCTGGGGGGGCAATTCGGTGGCCAGTGGCTGACCCGTGATGGCCGCAGTCGCTTGCAGCTCGACGGCAGCCTGCCCATGAAGCAGGCGGCAAACTGGCTGGGTTTCCCCTGGCTGAAACCTCTGTCCGGGCAATTACCCCTGGGGCTGACCGTGCAGATTCCCTGGCAGGGCACCCCGTTTTCCCTGCGAGCGGCCTCGTCGATGAAAGGGATTACCGTGGATGCGCCGGCGCCACTGGGCAAGTCAGCCCAGGCAACCCGGCCGCTGGATATCCGGCTCAGTAATCCGGGCGGGCGCCTGGCGCTGGACATGGAATACGGCGGGCTGGTGCGAGGGGCGTTCCGCATCGATAAACGTGTGCGTGGAGATCTGCTGCTGGGTAGCGGCAGATTGCAGGTGCCTGCCGAGGGAATTCAAGTGCGCGGACGGCTGGCCAAGGCCAGTGTGGAGCCCTGGATCGACTTTATCGGCAACCGGCTGGTGCCTTCGCTGAATGCCGGAGGCGGAGGGGTCGGTACCGCCGATGCCTCGCTGAGCAAGGTCAGCCTGCAGGTTGACCGGCTGGACCTGTTTGGCGTGGAGGTGGCGGATACCCGGCTCTCGGTGCTGCCAGCGGCGGCTGGCTGGGATATGGCGCTGAGTAGCCGTGCAGTTGCCGGCTCCGTGCGCATCCCGGACGGTTTCACCGCCCGGGGTGAGGCGCCGCTGGCCATGTCAGTGTCACGCCTCAATCTGAACCTGCCCGAGGGGGCGCTCGGCGATGACGGGGAATCCGCACCCGTGTCGCCGCTGGCATTGCCGCCGCTGGATGCGGATTTCAACAGTATCGTTATCAACGGTGAGGACTACGGCCAGTGGCAAGGCAAGGTGCGGCCAGTGAAACAGGGCGTGCGTATTTCCGATCTGGACGGGCGTTGGCGATCCAGTCATTTTCAAGGCACGCTGGACTGGACCGAGGAAGCCGGCAAGCCTTACAGCCGCTTCAACGGCAGCCTGTCCTCGGACAATCTTGGCCGATCCCTGAACGCCTGGGGTCTGCCGGCATTGATCGAGTCCGACGATGCCCGCGCCCAGGTGGTGCTGGGCTGGGCGGACTGGCCGTTGAATATGGATTATCTGGCACTGGAGGGGCAGACCCAGGTGGATATCGGGGAATGTCGGATTCCGGATACTGATACCAAGACCTCTTTTCTGCGTCTGCTGGGTATTCTCAATATTGGCACGATCCAGCGTCGTTTGCGGCTGGATTTCTCGGACCTGTACAAGAAAGGCATGAGCTGCGACAGCATTACGGGTGACTTCTCCATTGATGGCCCCCGGGTGGCCACGTCCAACCTGGCCATTGATTCGCCCTCTGCCGCGATTCGTGTCAAGGGTGCCATTGATCTGGAAAAAGAAACTCTGGATCACAACATGGAGGTTACCCTGCCATTGTCCAGTAACCTGTATGCGGGCTGTCTGGCAGGGCCGGCCGCCTGTGCGGGTATTTTTGTGGTGGAACGGATCTGGGGCGACCGGCTCGACAAGACCACCACCATGGAATACCGGGTAACTGGTAACTGGAGCAGCCCACAGGTGAAAGAGACCGAGGGGATATTCGAATGACGGTGCAACGTTATCAGATTGCCGCCATCCAGATGACCAGCGGCAAGCAGCCCGATGACAACCTGCGCCAGGCCGGAACGCTGCTGGCTGAAGCCCGGCAAAAGGGCGCCGAGTTGGCCGTGTTGCCGGAAAATTTCGCCGGCTACGGCGGTGATTACCGGGTGCTGGGTGAGCGTCATGACGAGCTGGTCGGCTGGTTGTGCGAGCAGGCGCGCAGCCTGGATATGGCGATTATCGGCGGTAGTCTACCCGCTCTGCAGCGGCCCAATGGGCAGCCGGTACCGTCCCCCCTGGTGCGCACCTGTTCCATCGCGGTAAATGCCGCCGGGGAACAGCTAGCCCGCTATGACAAGCTGCATCTGTTCGATGCGGATGTGCAGGATGCCCAGGGCCGTTATCGTGAGTCGGATTTCTTTGAGCCTGGCCAGGAGGTGGTGACCACCACTCTGGGTGATCTGCAGGTGGGCATGGCGATCTGTTATGACCTGCGCTTTCCGGCCTTGGCCCAGCGGCTGGTTGCTGCCGGTGCCCAATTGTTGGTGTACCCGTCTGCCTTTACCGCTGTCACCGGTGCGGCCCACTGGCAAATGCTGCTGCGTGCCACGGCAGTACAGACCGGGTGTTATGTGCTGGGTGCCAACCAGTGTGGTCAGCACGGGCCGCGCCGGGCTACCTATGGACACTCCATGCTGGTGGACCCCTGGGGCCGGGTGGTGGATAGTCTGAGCGATTCTCCCGGTGCTCTTGTGGCCGAGCTGGACCTTGCTACCATGAATGAGCTTCGGCAACGAATGCCGGTTCAACAGCATCAACGATTCCGAATTGAAGGACCCTATGACACATAACGACGCCCTATCCATTGCCGAGTCCGTCCTGCTGGCGCCGGCAAACCTGCACACCCCGCAATTGGCGTCGCTGCTGAACGGCAAACTGACCGGCCAGGCAGATTATGCCGACATGTACTTCCAGCACAGCCGCCACGAGGCCTGGGTGCTGGAAGACGGTATCGTTCGCGATGCCAGTTTCAATACCGAGCGCGGTGCCGGCGTGCGCATAGTCCAGGGTGACAAGACCGGTTTTGCCTACAGTGATGACATCACCCTGGATGCGTTGCAGCAGGCCAGTGGGGCCGCTCGCGCCATTACCCGCCAGGGCCAGGACCGGCAGATTCAGCTGGCCAGCCGGGCCGTGCCGGCCCGTTACGCGGCCATTGATCCGCTGCTGGGCTGGCCCGCCGAAGACAAGGTGGCCCTGCTGCAACGTATCGATGCCATGGCTCGCTCACTGGACCCGGCCATCGTGGAAGTTACTGCCAGCCTCAGCGCCGAGCAGGATGTGATCATGGTGGTAGCCAGCGACGGCACCCTGGCGGCAGATGTGCGGCCGCTGATCCGCTGCAACGTGAGCGTGATTGCCGAGCGTAATGGTCGCCGCGAGCGCGGCAGTGCCGGCGGCGGTGGTCGGGTGGCCTATGACTGGTTGTTGCAGGAAGAACGTATCGAGACTTGGGCCCGGGAAGCGGTGCGCGGCGCCTTGCTGAATCTGGAAGCCGAAGCGGCACCGGCGGGCACCATGCCGGTGGTGCTGGGTCCGGGCTGGCCCGGTGTGCTGCTGCACGAGGCCGTGGGCCATGGCCTGGAGGGGGATTTCAATCGCAAGGGCACCTCCATGTTCGCCAAGAAATTTGGCCAGCAGGTGGCATCCCCCCTGTGTACCGTGGTGGACGATGGCACCCTGCCGGATCGTCGTGGCTCATTGACCATTGATGACGAAGGCACCCCCACCGCCTGCAATACCCTGATCGAAAACGGCAAGCTGGTGGGCTTCATGCAGGACAAGACCAACGCCCGGTTGATGGGCGTGGCGCCCACCGGTAACGGCCGGCGGGAATCCTATGCTCACCTGCCCATGCCCCGCATGACCAACACCTACATGCTGCCCGGCGAGAGTGATCCGCAGGATATCGTCGCCAGTCTGGACCGCGGTATCTATGCAGTGAATTTTGGTGGCGGCCAGGTGGATATCACCTCCGGACGTTTTGTGTTTTCCACCAGCGAAGCCTACCTGGTAGAAAAGGGCAAAATTGTCTGCCCGGTGAAAGGCGCCACCCTGATTGGTAGCGGTGCCGAAGTGATGAGCCGTATTTCCATGGTGGGCAATGATCTGGCCCTGGACAGTGGTATCGGCGTCTGCGGTAAGGACGGCCAGTCCGTGCCGGTGGGCGTGGGCCAGCCGACCCTGCGTGTGGACGCCCTCACCGTGGGGGGCACTGCCTGATGTCCCAGGTACTGGATGTTCTGTCACGCATGCGTCTGTTCGCCGGGCTTAGTGATGAAGAACTGGCGGTACTGGAAAAACTGGTGTTTGTTAACCGGGTCCCTGCCGGGGAACCGGTATGCCGGGAAGGCGACCGCAGTGATTTTGTCTGCTTTGTGGTGCGCGGTTGTCTGGATATCGTCAAGAACAGCGAAACCGGTGGCGAGGTGGTGATTGCCCATTTACGCCCGGGTGATTCCATGGGCGAGATGGCGCTGGTGGATCACGAGCCCCGTTCGGCCACAGTCCGTGCCGCCGAGGATGCCACCCTGATCGTGCTCACCCGCAAGGGCATCGAGCAATTGCGCAAACGCAGCCCCCATGCGGTCAGTCTGATCATGGAAAACATTGCCCGCCTGCTATGCCTGCATCTGCGTCGCACCTCGTCACAGCTGGCTCAGTTCAAACTGCCGGTAGGATAACAAACGCTAATAAACACGTTACGGGTTTGCCGATGAAAGTATTCTGCCTTGGAATGGTTCTGGTTACGCTGGTTGGCTGTGACCCGGTTCAGTGGCCGGCGGATGTGCGTTTGCCGGACGGGGCGGTGTATGACGGTGACACCCGTGATGATCTCTTTCATGGCGAAGGTACGCTGACTTGGCCGGATGGTCGCTACTACGAAGGGGAGTTCCGTGAAGGGCGGCTTAATGGCCACGGCAAGCTGGTGGATCGTCGCGGCTGCGCTCAGGAAGGTCAGTTTGTCGACGGCGTCCTGCACGGGGATGGGCAGTTCACCTGTGACGATGCCACCTGGCAGGGTCGGTTCGAACAGGGTGAGCTGGTTGAAGGCACTGTCAGCTATGAGAGCGGCGGTTCTTATCAGGGAGAATTCCGTGATCTCGCCCCCCATGGTCAGGGACTCTGGGTCACCGAGGATGGGGCGCACTATGAAGGTCGATTCGAGGATGGCGAGTTGCTCGAGGGCAGTTACCGGGATGAAGAAGGTTATCGGTATGAAGGGGAATTTCGCTATTTTTCCTACCACGGTCAGGGTGTACTGACCCGCCCGGATGGTGTGGTGATTCGTGGCAAGTTTGAGAATGGTCATGCCCACGGCAGCGGCACGCGCACCCAGCCGGCTGAAGGCGACGGTGAGCCGCAGGAAGAAAAAGGGTATTTCGTGCGTGGCCGCTATTACGCCAGTGAGCAGGCCTACCGGGAAAATCGCCATGCCCGGGCCGCAAAAATGGAGGCCCGCCTGTACACCGAATCCAGCCGCTTGCAATCGGTGCTGTCATCGTTGGCGCCGCAACGGCCTGGGGTGCGTGATGTTTATTTGCTGGTGGTTGGCGGTGATGGCACCGAGGCGGTGTTTGCCCGGGAAGTGGACTGGGTGACGGAGCGGCTGGGCTCGGTATTCGATCTCAAGCGCCGACAGGTGCGCCTGATCAACGGCGGCAGCGTTGATCTGCCTCTGGCGACCCGAACCAGTGTGCGAGAAGCGCTGGAAGCGCTGGATGCCCTGCTGGATCCGCAAGAAGATCTGCTCATGGTGCATCTGGTCAGCCACGGTTCCAAAGAGGGCAGCTTGTTACTGGATGACCGAAATCTCAAGCTCAATGATCTCAGCGTGGCAGACGGCAAGCAGTGGCTGAATGGCCTGCAGGTAAAGCATCAGTGGCTGGTGGTGTCGGCCTGTTATTCCGGAAAATGGGTGGACGCCCTGGCTTCACCGCAGCGAGTGGTGTTTTCCTCTGCGGCGTCGGATCGTACCTCCTTCGGTTGCGGTGACGATTCCGACCGTACTTGGTTCAGCAAGGCGTTGTATGGCGAGGATATGGCCGCCGGCATCGACGATCCGCAGGCCTGGTTTGCTGCTGCCAACCAGAAGGTCTCGCGGATGGAAGAAGAGCAGGGCATTGAAGGCGATGCGCACTCCATGCCGCAAAAGGCGGTGGGGGAAGCCTTTGTGCGCTGGTGGCAGGGCAACAACGCAGTTAATAGTGAATAGTTAACAGTTAATAGCGAAAGCCCTGAAGCTTGATGTGAGAGTAGGGTGCACTGAGCCTGAGGCGAACTGCACCAGCCGTTCATTGTTTCTCGGGCCAACGTTCATTGGTACGGGCTCAGTGCAGCGCCTCTCAATATAGAGGCGCGGTTTTGTCCAGCTGGTTCAGGTAGCTCATCAGCTTGCGTCGCTCGCGTTTGAACTTGTCTTTTTCCGCGGCAGCCGCCGTGGCCGGGTCGGCAACACGGGCCTTGAGCGCATTACGGCTCAGGTTTCGCAGTTGCTGGCGGTCACCGTGGGGGAAGAAGTCCAGGACTTGCTGCAGGGTGCTTTCGGCGTCCCTGGGCTGGTCGCAGGCCATGATCTGTTCTACCCAGTTGGTCAGCCGTTGCTGGCGGAACGGATCATGAAACGCTTCCAGCGCCTGGATGATCTGCTCGCTGTTGGATTCTCGCATCAGGCGGCCGATGTATTGGGCATGGCGACGGCGAGCCTCGTGGTGGTTGATGCGGCCTGCTTCGTCCAGGGCTTTTTTCAGTTCATCGCCCAGGGGTAGTCGCTCGCGCTCCGCCGGCTTCATGTCCATTAACGAGAGTCCCAGCTCCTGCAAAGCACTGTCATCGCGTTTTTGTTGTGTCTTGCTGGTCAGCAGGTCGTCGTTATACTCGGTCATTACATTTTCTGATTCTGGTTACGGAACCGCTATTTTATGTCTGATTCCCCCGCAACGACAGCAGTACTGGATATTGCCCAATTACGCCAGGCGGAAGATACGGCCGCCTGGGTGCTGGAGGAGGCGAAACGGCAGGGTGCCGATGGCGCGGAAGTGAATGTGAGTCTGTCCCAGGGGTATTCGGTCAATGTGCGCCAGGGGGAGGTGGAAACCGTGGAGTTCCATCGTGACCGGGGGGTGTCGGTGACCCTGTTCCGCGGCCAGCGCAAGGGCCATGCCAGCAGTTCCGACGACAATCGTGACAGCCTGCGCGACACCATTCAGGCGGCGGCCTCCATTGCCCGCTACACCGAGGAAGATCGTTATGCGGGTCTGGCACCGGCCTCGATGCTGGCCCGGGAGGTGCCGGACCTGGACCTGTATCACCCCTGGGCAATGGATACCCAGGCGGCCATCGACGAGGCACTGCGCTGTGAAACCATTGCCCGTAATGATGAGCGTATCGTCAATTCTGAAGGCGCGTCCATCAATAGTGGCGCCAGCCTGCGGGTCTTTGCCACCTCGGAAGGTTTTCTGCACGGCTACCGTGGTACCCATCATAGCCGGGTCTGCAGCGTGGTGGCGGAAGACGATGATGGCATGCAGCGTGAATACTGGTACGACGGAGCCCGCATCGGCGAGCGGTTGGCCAGCGCCGAAGAGATTGGCGAAAAGGCCCGCGAGAGAACGCTTGCACGGCTGGGAGCGAGCATTCCGGAGACCGGTGAATTGCCGGTGATCTTTGCGCCGGAAGTGGCCTCGGGCCTGCTGGGTCACCTGGTGTCCGCCATCAGCGGTGGCGCCCTGTACCGTCGCAGCTCCTTCCTGCAGGACAGCATTGGGACTGCGGTGTTGCCCAAGGGCTATGCCCTGACGGAGAACCCGCATCTGTCTGCTGGAAACGCCTCCGCCCCTTTCGATGGTGATGGCCTGCCCACCTGCGCCCAGTCTTTCGTGGAGGACGGCGTGCTGCGCCAGTATGTACTGGGTCTGTATGCCGGTCGCCGTTTGCAGATGGACCCCACCGGCAATGGTGGCGGGGTCCGTAACCTGTCTATTACCGATACGGGCGAGTCACTGTCAGCGTTGATGGCCCGGGTGCCGAAAGGCATTCTGATCACGGAAGTCATGGGGCAGGGGGTCAATCTGGTGACTGGAGACTATTCCCGTGGCGCCAGCGGTTTCTGGTTTGAGAACGGTGTCATACAAGGAGCGTTGCAAGAGTTTACCATTGCGGGGCATTTGGGGGAGATGCTCAAGGGTATTCAGGGTAGCGGCACCGATGTGGATTATCGGGGTAACATCGCCAGCGGCTCGCTGTTGCTGTCGCCGATGAAAATTGCAGGGCGATAGCGACAGGTTGTATCCGGGCATTTTCAATGGATGAAATTTTTTTCGGGAAAGGAGCAAACCGTGAGTGAAATCAATCCGTATCAACAGCCGCAGGCCGAGCTGATTGATGACAATAACCCGCCGGCACAGCCGCTGACCATTCTGGCCGAGCCGCGCAAAATCAGTGTGGGGGACGCGCTGGGCTGGATCGGCAGTGGTCACAAGATGCTGCCGGGACACTGGGGTGTGGTGCTGGGAGCCCTGGTTGTCACCGTGCTGATCACCTCTGCCTTACAGATCATTCCGTTGCTTGGCATGATCGCTCAGATTCTGGCGACGCCTCTGCTTTACGCGGGGATCGTGAAAATTTTCCATCGCATGGAAACCGAGGGTAACTCGGATTTTGCCGACTTGTTCGCCGCGTTTTCTGATCGAACCGGTCCACTGATTCTGATGGCACTGGCCCAGCTCGGTGTGATGCTGCTGCTCGGGGCTGTTTTCGGTGGCCTGGGGTATGCGTTGGGTGCCGGAGGCGCTGGTACTGGGGCGATGATAGTGATTGGCCTGTTGGGTCTGGTAGCCATATTTGGCTTCGTCTATCTGTTCTATTTCACCGTGCCGCTGATCTTTCTGGGCAACAAGGGTGTGGGCGAAGCCATGAAGCTGAGCCTTCGCGGCTTCACCCGCAATGTAATCCCCATGATCGTTTACCTGCTGGTCACCATGGTGATCGTGCTGGTGGCTGCCTTGCCATTACTGCTGGGGTGGCTGTTCGTCATGCCGATTCTGGCCGGCGCCTACTACGTATCGTTTCGGCAGATTTTTGTCGAATAAATTCTGCAGCAAAGCATGACAAAAAAGGCGCCATTGAATGGCGCCTTTTTTCTGGGCGAAGAAACGAAAAAATCAGACCAGCAGATGGGCGTAAAGCACGGTGGCCAGGCCCAGGAAGGCAAAGAAGCCCACGATATCGGTGATGGTGGTGAGCACAACTGAGCCGGCCAAGGCTGGGTCGATGCCCATCTTTTTCATGATCATGGGCAGCATGGCACCTGCGCAGGCCGCCATGATCAGATTGATGATCATGGCGGTGGCGATGACCATGCCGATACTGGGGTCGTCGAACCATAGCGCAGCGGTAATGCCAATCACCGTGGCCCACAAAACGCCATTCAATGCCCCCACGGACAGCTCCTTGACCAGCAGATAGCGCGTATTGCTCGACTGGATCTGCCCCAATGCCATGGCGCGGATGACCAGGGTCAGGGTCTGGCTGCCAGCGATGCCGCCCATGCTGGCAACGATAGGCATGAGGATGGCCAGCGCCACCACTTTTTCCAGAGTGGCTTCGAACAGCCCGATGACGGCGGAGGCGGCCAGCGCAGTCAGCAGGTTGATCCCCAGCCAGACAGCACGGCGCCGAGCGGTCTGCCAAACGGAACCGAAGGTGTCCTCGTCTTCATCCAGACCGGCCATGCTCATCAGCGAGTGGTCGGCTTCCTCGATAATCACGTCGACCACGTCATCAATGGTAATCCGGCCGACCAGCATGCCGTCTTCGTCCACCACCGGAGCCGTTACCAGATCCTGACGTTCGAAGATCTTGGCGACTTCATGAGCGGGCAAGGTGGCAGGGATGGATTCGGCGTCGGTGATCATGGCCTCCCGCACGGTGGTGCCGGGGTCGCTGATCAGAACCTTGGTCAGCGGCAGCAGCCCGATAAACTGGTTGCGGCGATTGACCACGGCCAGGTTATCGGTGGTGCGGGGAATTTCACCCCGCCGACGCAGATAGCGCTGCACGACCTCGAAGGTGATTTCCGGGCGGATGGTAATGACATCCGTGTTCATCAGGCCCCCGGCAGTATCCTCCGGGTAACTCATTACCTGTTCCAGCCGGTCGCGATTCTGTTCATCCAGGCTGGCCATGACCTGGCTGGTAACGTGGTCCGGCAATTCCTGCAGGAGGTCGGCCAGGTCGTCGGTGTCCAGCTCTTCCACCAGCGAGACCAGCTCGTCGGTGCTCAGGTTGCGCAGCAGCTCAACCCGCACTTCCTCGCCCAGATACTGGAGGACCTCGCTTTCCTGGTCCTTGCTCAGCAGTTGCCAGAGAATTTCCCGTTCCCGGGGAGGGAACGATTCCAGCAAATGCGCCGCCTCAGCACCGGGCAGATTATTGAACAGCTGACGGACCTGGGTATAGGTGCCGCTGGACAAGGCGCGGTTGATGATTTTGTGGTGCTGTTGGCTACGGCTGGTATCGGCGGGCATGGAATATAATGAATAGTTAATAGTGAATAATGAATAGCTCTCTGGATGGTACCCCAAATCTTGCGCTATTAATTATTCATTCTTAATTATTCATTGCCTTTTACTCTTCTTCGTCAAAGCGGCGGGCGAACAGATCGGTGAGTTCTGCCATGGCGGCGGTTTCATCGCTCCCTTCGACCTGAAAGGTAACGCTGGTGCCCTTGGCGGCGCCAAGCATCAGCAGCCCCATGATGCTTTTGGCGTCGATGGGGTTGCCGTTGTGAATGACGTGAATGCGGCTTTCATAGCGGGAGGCCACGCTGACCACCTTGGCGGCAGCGCGGGCATGCAGGCCAAGCTTGTTAATGATATCCAGTTGTTTTTCGATCATTGAGTGGTGGCAGCCTAATCCAGTTCGCGGTGGCGGACCTGCAGGGCGGTTCCCTCATCGCGTAGCCGTTTTGCCAGTTGCTCGGTAATGAATACCGAGCGATGGCGGCCGCCGGTGCAGCCTATTGCGACCGTCATATAACTGCGATCGCTGTCGGCAAACGCCGGCAGCCAGCGTTTTACGAAATGATGAATATCATCGAGCATGTCGTGGCTGGCCTGGTGCTGCTGGAGGAAATCGATGATGGCGTCATCGCGGCCGGTAAAGGGCCGCAGGTCGGCCCGCCAGTGCGGGTTGGGCAGTACTCGCACGTCAAACACCAGATCGGCATCGTTGGGCAGGCCGTTCTTGAATCCGAAGGATTCCAGTTGCAGGGACAGGGCGGCGCTGCGATTGGCTACCCGCTCGCGCATCAGGTTGCGCAGGCTGTGCACGTCATAGTTGCTGGTGTCGATCACCAGGTCGGCACGCAGGCGGATATTGGAGAGCAATTCCCGCTCATGCTGGATGGCTGCCTCCACGGAGCCTTGCTGGGCGCCCAGCGGGTGACGCCGCCGGGTGGCGCTGAAGCGCTTCAGCAGAGTGCTGTCGTCCGCATCCAGATAAATGATTTCGACCTTTACCTGCTGCTGGTGCAGGGCATCCAGGATGGCGTCAAAGGCCAGCAACTGAGTGGGCAGGTTGCGGGCATCAATGCCTACCGCCGCTCGTTCTATGGGTAGCTCACCCTGGTCAAGCTGTTCCGCCAGTGTCGGCAACATGCCCACCGGCAGATTGTCGACACAGTAGTAGTTCTGGTCTTCCATGGCCTGCAGGGCGGTGGTTTTCCCCGAGCCGGATCGGCCGCTGATGATGGTGAGTTTCATGGGTGCACGCTATTCGCAGTATGTGGGCACGCAAAATCGATAGACGAGGGGGTGACCCGGGCGTGTTGCGTGATGACGCCTGAAGGCTTGCTGCGGTCCTTCATGATGCCAGTCGCAGCTCCGCTTCGGATTCCACAGCAGTGTGATAAAGGTGGTGGTCGTTTTTGCTCAGTCGTAGCTCGGCACGGTAGTCGTCGTCGTTGAACAGGGATGCCAGGTGGCTGAGGGTTTTCAGGTGCTGCTCCGGGTTTTCCTGGGGAACCAGCAGCACAAACACAAGATCCACCGGGCGACCGTCAACGGCGTCAAAATCGATGGGGGTAGACAGTTTCAGCAGCAGCCCGATGGCTTGCTGGCAGTGACCAAGACGGCAGTGAGGAATGGCGATGCCTTCACCGATGCCCGTGGAGCCCAGCTTTTCCCGGGCTACCAGGGCGTCGAAGACCTCCTGTTCGTTAAGGCTGTCGCAGCCGGCCGCGGCCAGCTGCGCAACCTGGTCCAGCAGCTGTTTCTTGCTGCTGGCCTGCACCTCGCTATGGGTGCGTGCTTCGGTGAGTAGTTCGCGAACTCGCATAATTGTCGCTTTGGGTTCAGTGGCCGCCGTGCTTGTGGCTGACGGCCTTTTCCTTGTGTTTGAGGATCTGGCGGTCGAGCTTGTCCGTCAGCTTGTCGATGGCAGCGTACATGTCCACTGCTTCAGCGGTGGCGAAAACGTCGGCCCCGGAAATATGGATGGTGGATTCCGCCTTATGAGTCTTGGGTTCCGGGGAAAGGATCACCTGGACACTGGTAATCTGGTCGAAATGCCGTTCAAGACGGGAGAATTTGTCTCCTACGTAGGCTCGCAAAGCATCGGTAATTTCCAGGTGATGACCGCTGATATTAATTTGCATGGCTGGCTCCTTTACCTGCTTGTTGGGCCGTCCCGGCGCCTACACCAAACGCTTGCGGGCGCTGGATGACGGTATTCTCATCGCCTCACGGTACTTGGCGACTGTCCGGCGCGCTACATTGATTCCCTGCTCATTCAGCAAGCTTGCCAGCTTGTTGTCGCTGAGCGGCTTGCGGGGATTCTCGGCAGCGACCAGCTTCTTAATAATGGCACGAATAGCGGTGGAGGAACACTCACCGCCGCCGTCTGTTCCCACATGGCTGGAGAAGAAATACTTAAGCTCAAAGACGCCGCGGGGTGTCATCATGTATTTCTGGTTGGTGACCCGACTGATGGTCGATTCGTGCATCTCGACGGCATCAGCAATGTCGGCCAGAACCAGGGGTTTCATGGCCTCCTCGCCATAGTCGAAGAAGTCCTGCTGAACTTCAACGATGCGGGTGGCCACTTTCAGCAGGGTGTCGTGGCGGCTCTGCAGGCTCTTGATGAACCACTTGGCTTCCTGCACGCAGTTGCGCAGGTACTGGCCATCCTCGCCGCCCGCCTTGCGGGCCATGGAGGCGTACTGCTGCTGCAAATTGACCTTGGGCAGCACCTCCTCGTTCAGACTCACCTGCCAGCGTCCCTGGTGCTGGCGCACGATCACGTCCGGCACCGCGTAATCCACCTGGCTTTCACCGATCTGTTCGCCGGGTGCCGGGTCCAGGGTGCGCAGCAGCGAGAGAGCGTCGAGCAGGTTTTCTTCACTGATCTGCAGTACTCGGCGCAGTGCGGCGTAGTCGTGCTTTTCCAGTAGCTCCAGATGCCCCAGCAGGGCCAGGGCATAGTCCAGAAAGGGGGTGTCTGTGGGCAGTTGGCGCAGCTGCACCCGCAGGCAGTCGGCCAGATCCAGGCTGGCCACCCCCACCGGGTCGAATTGCTGCAGGCGGTGCTGGACGGCGAGTACTTCATCGGCTTCCAGCTCGTCACCTTCGGTGAGCAGGTCGTCCTGGGCGTTCATCATCGCCACGATGTCGTCCACGGTGACGGTCAGGTAGCCGCGATCGTCCAGGGATTCGATGATGGTCATGGCGATAATGCGGTCCACATCGCTCATGGGGGTCAAATTGAGTTGCCAGAGCAGGTGGTCCTGCAGATTGCCGGCCACACTATGGCGCTGCTGCCAGTCGTCGGCATCGTCGGGGAGGGCGGTGGAGGCACTGCTGGTCTGGCCGGAATAGACATCGTCCCATTCCGTTTCGATGCCGGGTTCGTCGTCCACGAACTCTTCCAGGGCATCGTCACGCTCGGCATCCAGCTCCTGTTCGTCCTGACGTTCCTCGTCAGCGTCCGGCAAGGATTCGTCACCGAAATCATCGGCCAGCTCCAGCAACGGATTGCTTTCCACTGCCTGCTGAATCTCCTGACGCAGGTCCAGTGTGGAGAGCTGCAAGAGGCGGATGGCCTGCTGCAGCTGCGGCGTCATCACCAGCGTCTGGCCCTGGCGGAGCTCGATCTTCTGGTGGAGCGACATAGGAGGCGGCCGGTCCCTAGAGCGTGAACCGGTCGCCCAGATAGACCCGCCGGACCGCCTGGTCCGACACGATCTCGCTCGGAGCGCCCTCCATGAGCACGCCGCCGTCATGGATGATGTAGGCCCGGTCGATCAGCCCCAGCGTCTCGCGGACGTTGTGATCGGTGATCAGCACCCCGATGCCGCGGTCGCGCAGATGGGCGACGAGCTCGC
>NZ_JBNPEC010000215.1:0-15145 GCF_051117345.1 Alcanivorax sp. | reverse complement strand
GCAGCATTTCGAAGACACCTACCCTCACCATCATCCCTACCTGATCGAGCCGCAATCGGTGAACTACACCACCCATGGCGACCTGTGGGATTACCTTTACGACGATGCCCAGGATCGGGCACCGCATCACACCTTCCTGCCGTTTACCCTGGAAATGGGCTCCTGGCTGTGGGTGCGCAAGAACCCGCGGCAGATGCTGGATTTCTTCGGCTATTTCAATCCGGTGATCGGTCACCGCCATCACCGGGTGCTGCGTCAGCACCTGCCCCTGTTCGAGTTTCTCACTGCCATGACCGCCAATGCCGGCAACTGGCTGCCTACCACCCGGGAAAAACCGGCACTGACCCGACAAGCCATTGCCCACTGGTTTGGGGACGCTGACTAGCTACTGCACGTAGCGTCATACCCCGGAAGCCATTCATGGCCCCGACCTTGCAACAGAAAAGCCCATTGGGTCCGCCGCCCGGCTGACTTACACTTTGCCAAACGCCTCGATAAGGAAACACCATGAAAGCCCTGATTCTTGCCCCCCTGGCCCTGCTGGCCGGCTGTCAGCACCTGAATTATCAGCCACCGACCAGTGGAGATACCGCCCAGGTCACCTTCACCAGCAACAACACAGCCGCTCAACCGGTGGTCTGTGTGCCCGGCAAGGGCTTCAAGTCAACGGAATACGCGCTGTCGCAAAACCCGGTAAGCGGTGGGGCTCTGGACGATTTACTGAAAACCATGAAGAAAAGCCCCCAGGTCACCACCACTGTCGACATTGCCCCAGCCACCCGCATCGGGGTCATCTATAACCGCCGCCAGGCTGACAATAGCCGTGATCGCTGCAAAGTGGCACTGCAGTTTGCCCCCCAGGCCGGCGGCGACTACCAGGCACACTTCGTCTACGAGAATGGTCAATGCGGTCTGTCACTGAAAGACGCCAGCGGCTCCAGTGTAGATGCCGTGCTGACTGACTGGCAGTGCCCATAATATGCGCACCAATGCGGTGCGCAGCACCAAGTTCGCGCACCGCATCGTCTGTTTCCCCTTTGTTAAATCCTCCCTTTCCTCTCCATAAACAATCAAGTCACTGTTTTATATAAACAAAAAATAGTTGGCACGCTCTCTGCAATATCTCTTTCGAGCCGAAAAGGCGGTGCGTCACCAGCGCACATTGAACGAATTAGACTTGTTAAGAGGGTTGCACATGAAAAACGTATTTGGTCTGAAGAAAACCGTTTTGGCCGCGTCCATCGTGGCTGCCAGCCTGGCTCCGGCCATCGCTGCTGCAGAAGTCAGCGGCACCCTGGGTGCCTCCAGCCAGTACTTGTGGCGTGGTCAGCAGCTGACCGACGGTGCTGCGGTATACGGTAGCGTTGACTACTCCCACACTTCCGGCCTGTACGCAGGTGCCTGGGCGTCCTCTGAAACCGACGACACCGAGTATGACCTGTACGCCGGTTATGGTGGCGAGATTGAAGGTCTGAGCTACGACATCAGCTACATCGACTACAACTACACCGCTGGCGGCACCGCAGGCGACAACCCTGCTTCCGGCGCCGACTTCCAGGAAGTACACCTGGGTGTAGGCTTTGCCGGCCTGAGCGCTGACGCCTTCATCGGTGTAGGCAACTCCGGCAAGGGCGGAGATGAAGACTACGAAAGCGATTACTTCGCTGTGGGTTACGGCTACGACAAGTACTCCGCCACCGTAGGCTTCTACGACTTTGAGGCTGATGACAGCGACTACACTCACGTGGATCTGGGCTACGCCGTTACCGAGCAGTTCACCTTCACCCTGTCCAAGATCGTTGATCAGGAAGAAGACAACACTTACGACGACGACCTGGTCATGAGCGTTGCCTACGAGTTTGCACTCTAAGCACCAAGAAAACGGGCGGCTCACGCCGCCCACAGTTTAACGCCGCGGGGCTCTCCCTGGTCCTCGCAAACACGCAAGCAACCCCGCGGCGTCTTTTTCATTTACACGCAACATCCCCCCGCGCTCCAGACAACACGCCAACCCTGTCGTTATCTCTGTGCAGAAAAGTACACCACCAGCGCATCATGATCAGACACCGGCGCCACTCCCTGGCTGCCATAGAGACTGTCATAGCGACCCGCATTGCCACGGCTTGCCGCCGTTCTGCTGACAAACGTTTTCAAACCCGGTGACACCCAGATATGGTCCAGCGCCTGCGGTCGGCAACGATGACGAAAGCTGTAGCGTTCCCGTTTCGGCAACCGTTGCCACAGATTGAACAGACCGGATTCCGCAAAACGCTCATAGCTGGCAGAGATGCGCCCGGCATCCCAGGTGCTGTTGAAGTCACCGGCTATTATCAGCGGCTCGTCCTGTTCAATCGCCCAGTTGGCCAGTAACGCCGCCTGGCTCTGTCTTTTCTCATGAACCCGCGACTTTTGCAGACCTCGCGCACTACGAAGGTGCACAACGACCAACTGCAACTGCCGGGGTGCCTGCACAGTCACCTGCAAGGGCGGACGGGAAAACAACGAGTGGCCGTGAAACCCTTGTTCGGCAAACAAACGTTGCGCCGACGCAATCCGCACCGGCTGCCGATAAAGCAGCCCCACATCGATGCCGGAAGGATCATTACCTTCTTTCAGTACCACCCGATAACGCCAGCCCTGCCGGGCAAGACCGGCCGCCAGGGCGTCGAGCAGGTCACGGTTTTCCACTTCCTGTACCGCCAGCATATGGGGTGCCTGCAAGGGACCGGCTATGAAATCCACCAACGCTTGTATTCGCTGTTCAAGCACAGCGGTAGAGAGCGGCTCATCCAGACGACTGTCTTTACGGCTATCGCGAAGCCGCCACAGATTCAGTGTCGCCAGGCTCCATTCATCCGCTGCGGGCTCAGGCACCCCACGGGCAGGGGCCAGACCAGGGCAATCCGCCCACAAGAGGCAAGGAACCAGAAACAGATAGACGATCAGTAAATAGCGCATTGAAGCAGTCTATGAGGCACTGACACAGCGCAACAGAAGCGAAGTCTCAAACACGGGTAGGAAAAGGGATCTTCGCGAATTAGCGGGAACGAGCTTGCCCCGGGGTTTTCTTCCGGATGACAGAAAATCACTGAACGCCGCCGATTGCGTAGGGTGCACTGAGCCTAAGGCGAACTGCACCCTCAAACGCCGGATCGGTGCAGTTCGCCTTAGGCTCAGTGCACCCTACGTTTTGCAACGCCGAGGGGTTCACGATCATAAAAAAGCCCGCCTTAAAGGCGGGCAAGGGGTATGTAAACAACAACAGAAAACGTCAGGGGCGATAGACTACTTTCAGGTCCAAGGTCACCAGTGATGCATCCAGATAACCGACAAAGTTGCGGTTGCTGCCCACCAGCATAATCATCTCCTGGTCACTGGAGACTTCCCGGGGCGGCATACCACGGCCGGTAAAGATCATCCTCGCCCAGTAGCTTTTCATCTGCTCGGCACTCTTGCCGAGCACCTGCTGGTAAAAATCATTTCGAGCACGCCCTCGTGACGGCAAGTCCAGCGGCTTCACCGAGACACCGGAAACCCGGCGGGTCTGGCCATTGAAGATCTGTCGCACTTCATCCTGAGTCAGTGCATCGAGACTGCTGTTGGCGGACACCACCACCACCGGTTCCGCCTGGGCCGCTGCCGCCAGCATCAGGAGTAATGAAAATATTATTTTTTTCATGGTCATTCCCCCTTAAAAAACCAGATCCGCGCTGAGACGAATCACCGTGGCATGATCATCCTCAAGCTGGCCACCATCGGTGATGAAAAACCCCGACGTAGTAGCATCACTATCGGAAAAATCATAGTAATGACTCACCTCCCCTTTCAGGGCGATGGAGTCAGTGAGGGAATAGCGCAGCCCACCGGTCCAGCTCTTCTGTCGTTCCGCCAGACCATTATTCAGGGCAGCAGGCAGGCTACTATCCAGATCACGAGGCGTCACTTCTGCCCAGGTGACCATGGGCATCCACTTGCCCAGATACTTGCCGACGGTGACGTAGCCACTCTCGCTGCTGGGGTACCAGTTACCGAAATCCAGACGCGCCTTTTCTGCAGAAAAGAACCAGCTGCCATTGTCGTATTGCAGACCCACGCCAGCGAAATAGGTGTACACCTCATCAAAGCTGAGGCCTAACATGGCGGGGGGAAAACCCAGAGCGCCTTGCAGATCCTGCTGACTCACGGAAACAGAGGCGGCGGTATAAGCCGCTCTCGCCGTCCAGTTACGCCAGTAGCTGGTAAAATTCAGGCCGCTCAGATCATCCGCCTGAAACTGGGCATTGGCCACACGCTCTCCGCCGTCCACGGTACTGGAACCCCAGAACCCGGAAAGACGGTGCGAAACCGGCCCGGTGGTGAAGCGCCAGGAAGCCTCCATCGCCTCCATGGTTTTTACCGGTGCCAGTTGATACACCTCCGCCGGCAGGCTGGCCCACGGGTAAGCGTAGCCCACGTCAATGTACTGGGAGTGCATGTAGAATGGCGCCACAATGCGACCGGCCTTCACACTGACAGAGTCACTGACCTGGTAATCCAGATAGGCCCACTGCAATTCCGCATTGAATTCGTCATCGCCGGACGCAAACAGCTGCACCACGGCTTCCGCCCGGTCGCTGAGTTCGGCATTAAACTGCACGCCGGCACGGGTCAGGGAATCATGGCTCCATTTATCGCTGGCGCCATCAATATAGCTGCCAGAACCAGAGGTGGTGTCCACCTCGGCCCGGGACATACCCGCAGAGAGAAAACCGTTGATACGGATCCGGTCAGCAGCATCGCTTAGCGTATTATCAAACTGCTGCTTTTCAAGCTGCTCCAGGCGCTGCTCATACTCCTGCAGCCTCTGCTGGACATCACTTTCCGGAGTCTGGGCCCAGGCCGGGCTCGCACTCAGGGAAGCACCCAGCATCACGGATAATGCCTTTTTCATAGATCCCCCACGCTTTTATAGCCGTTTTAATCATATAACGACTACGAATAAAGCATGGCATTATCCGCAAAAAGGAACCGGGTTCAACCGTCAGATTGGGACGCTCGTTTTACCGGGAACGCCGCGCAGGCATCCTGCCCGCCCTTCAGATGAAAGCAGATCTCCACACTGTCTCCGGGAGCCGGGACCTGTGTGAGCTTCATCAACATCAGATGCCTGTTCCCCGGTGCCAGCACCGCGCTGTCTCCGGCCGGGATTTCCAGGTGATGCAGGTGCACCATCCTGCGGCTACCGTCAGCGGCGGTTTCCACATCATGCAGCATGGTGTGGCCGGCAACGGAGGTGCTGACACCGGTGATGATCACGGCATCCTCGCCCGTATTGTTCAACGTCACATAGCCCGCCATGGTCGGCGACACTGGCGGTACCGCACGTAGCCAGGGATCGGCAAAAGTCAGCTGCGCATGGGCAGGCACGGCAAGGGCCAGCACGGCGCCTGCCAACAGAGTTTTAAAGCAGGCTCTTGGCATCGGTTACCACCTCCTCAATGGTGAAATCCGCCGGGTACAGCTTGCGCACCCGGCCCTGATCGTCCAGTAGATAGATATAGTCACTGTGAGTGAACAGGTAATCCTGCTCCTCCTGGTCCTTGATAAAGACCACCCCATATTGCTTCGCCACCTCGCGGATTTCCGCCAGGCTGCCGGTCAGGCCGATGATGTCCGCCTTGAACCAGGGCAAATACTCCTTCAGGTGTTCCGCCGTGTCCCGCTCCGGGTCAAAGGTAATAAACACCGGTTGCACCTGGTCCGCGTCACCGGCCTCTTTCAACTGCCGATACACCTGGGCCACCCGGGCCAGCACCGCCGGGCAGATGTCAGGACAATGGGTGTAACCGAAGAACAGGATCGACACCTTGCCGTTGAGCTGATCCTGGCTAAAAGGCTCGCCGTTGTGGTCAGTCAGTGTAAACTCACCTCCCAGCCTATTATTTACCGGCAAATCGCTTTCCTGTTGTCCGCAGCCAGCCAAAAAAAGGGCCAACAGCAACGGCAGGATGTACGGCAGTTTTCGCATGATCTCTCCGGTTGATATAATCCGCGCCCATTTTGACGCTATTCGAGGGTTAGGCAAGCCTGAACGGTTCGCCGCCCACTGATGGAGGTGCCCCTTGGCACGCAAGCTTTTCATTCAGACCCACGGCTGCCAGATGAACGAGTACGACTCTACCCGCATGGTGGACCTGCTCGAATCCAGTCACGGCCTGGAGCCCACCGACAACCCGGCAGAAGCGGACGTGTTGCTGCTTAACACCTGTTCGATCCGGGAAAAGGCCCAGGAAAAGGTCTTCCACCAGCTAGGTCGCTGGAAAAAGCTCAAGGACGCCAAGCCGGACATGGTGATCGCGGTAGGCGGCTGCGTGGCCAGTCAGGAGGGCGACGCCATCCGTGACCGGGCCCCCTACGTGGACGTGGTGTTCGGCCCGCAGACCCTGCATCGTCTGCCCGGCCTGATTACCCAGGCCGCCACCACCCGGAAACTGGCCATCGATGTGACCTTCCCGGAAGTGGAAAAGTTCGACAACCTGCCGGAACCCAGCGTGGACGGGCCCAGTGCCTTCGTATCGATCATGGAAGGCTGCTCCAAGTACTGCACCTTCTGTGTGGTGCCCTACACCCGCGGTGAGGAAGTCAGTCGCCCGGTGCAGCCAGTGCTCAAGGAAGTGGAACACCTGGCAGAAATGGGTGTGCGCGAGGTGAACCTGCTGGGTCAGAACGTCAATGCCTACCAGGGTGTGGGCGCCGACGGCGACACCCTGGACCTGGCCGACCTGATCCGGCTGATCCGCGACATCGACGGTATTGATCGCATCCGCTACACCACCAGCCACCCGGTGGAGTTCTCCGACGCCCTGATTCAGGTCTATGAGGATGTACCGGAACTGGTCAGCCACCTGCACCTGCCAGTGCAATCAGGCTCCGACCGTATTCTTGCCATGATGAAGCGCAACCACATGGTGCTGGAATACAAGAGCAAGCTGCGCAAGCTCAAGCGTATCCGCCCGGACATCTCCTTCAGCTCCGATTTCATCATCGGCTTTCCCGGGGAAACCGATCGGGACTTCGAAGACACCATGAATCTGATCCACGACATCGGCTTCGACATGTCCTTCAGCTTCATCTACAGCGCCCGCCCCGGCACCCCGGCGGCGGACCTGCCCGATGATGTCCCCATGGAAGTGAAGAAGCAGCGCCTGGCGATTCTGCAGCAGCGCATCACCCAGAATGTGCAGGACATTTCCCGCAAGATGGTGGGCAGCACCCAGCGCATTCTGGTGGACGGTTTCTCCAAGAAAGATCCAGGCCAGCTCAAAGGCCGCACGGAGAACAACCGGGTGGTGAACTTCCGCAGCGATGATACCGACCTGATCGGCAAATTCGTGGACATCACCATCGACCAGGCTTACAGCAACTCCCTGCTCGGCAGTGACCCGCGCAACCCGGGCTGAGACCCAGGTTGCGGCTTTAAAGCGCCACCGCCCGGCCAATGAACAGGACCGGCCCGGTGGGTCGATCAGCGGGAGAGCCGCCCGGCGGCTCCAGCGTCAGTTCGAACAACTGGCCACTCTCCACTCCGCCCACGCGGCTGGCCGGTAACACCAACGGTTCGCCCGGCTGCACCAGTCCCAGGGAACGGGGGCCCAGTGCCGGGTCCGCCAGGGTCCAGAACTGGACACTACGATTTGCCGGGTACTGACTCTCTGACAGCGGCGTCAGCTGCAAGTCCCCCTGCGCAGACACGGTCACTCTCCAGCCCGGGCTGGCTGCCTCACCCGGTGCCTGCAGCACCACGGTATATACCGGCGCCGGCACCCGTAGCGGTCCCAGCAGCAATACCACCGCCACCAGCAAGGCAACACTGACGGTTCGCCAGAGCGTCAGGCTCTGCCACAACCACTGCCAGTCAAACCGGCCGCGGGCATCCGCCGATGCGGTTTGCCGGGAAATCTCTCGCCATAATCGCGGCGGCAGCGGTGCCGGTTCCAGCAGCTCTGCCGCTCCCAACCAATGGTCCCGCCAGTGGCTGGCCAGTTGCGCAGCGTCGTCGTCCTGTTCCAGCCACTGCTCAATCTCTGCCGACTGCTCACGGGAATGCAGACCGAGAACATACTCGGCAATCAAAAGACGCTGCGCTTCAGGCTGTTCCGGGATCATAGTCGCAGGCACTCCTGCAGCACTTTCAAGCCGGATCGAACCCGGCTCTTGATAGTCCCCAGAGGAACGGCCAGGGTTTCGGCAATCTGTTCGTAGGTGAACCCCTGATAGAACGCCATCAGAATGGGCCGACGACGATCCATTTGCAGACTTTGCAAACAATCGACGATGGCACGTCGCTGGTCATCTTCTACGGAACATTGCTCGGGAGAGGGTCCCGGATCAGGCCATTGGTCCCCGGGCAGGGGCTCGAACGCATCCCGTCGGCAACGATGGTGTTGATTGATCAAACGATATCGCAGTAGTCCAAACAGCCAGGTTCGCGCGCAGCCTCGCTGGCTCTGAAACCGCCTGGCGTTTTCCCAGACCTGAATGAAAGTGTCCTGCAAGGCATCCTCAGCCAGTGATGACTCGCCGGTAAAGCGACGCGCCAACGCCAGCATGCGTGGAGCTTCGTTGAGATAAAGCTGATGAAATGCCTGTCGGTCTCCACTGGCACAGGCCCGTATCAGGGCATTGCCTTCTTCCAGCTCGGCGCGTGAATCGTCCATGAACCTGCCTATCCAGTAAGAAGCAGAATGAAGATGATTCACCAGAGTACGAGAAGAATGTGTCAACAAGAGGAAAACCGGACCGCCGAAGCGGCCCGGTACGGGGAGCCGTAAAAGCGCCCCCCCATGCTTACTCCGGCGCGCGGCCAAGATAATCCGCAATCAGCGACACCGATTCCGGCGACGACTGCATCCAGGTCTGCGAAGGCGTTACGTCACCACCGGCAGAATCGAGGATATTGTCGAAGCGCAGCACCATGCCCTGGGATTTCTCTGCCACATAGAGGTGCTCGCCATCAAAGGCGATATCCACCGGATTGCCAAGCTGGGTGTTGCCCACCGCATTGTTGTCGCCGTTATCGATATTCACGGTGACATCGGTGATGCCGTCAGCGGTTGAGCCGTTATCCAGCACATAGAGCTTGCCGTCGGTGGGATTACCACCGCTGCCTACGTCCGACAGAATCAACTGATCGGTTTGTGCCACATAGACAATGCCGTGCAGATTGGTCGGCGCAGCAACCGCCACACCAGCCTCGGCAGGGGTAATCACCCGGTCAGGACCAGCACTGCCACGCGCCGTGCTGTAGCTGTCAAATACCGCCACCGTGCCATCGGTGAGCGCCACAAAGAGCTGGTCGGAATCCGGGTCATAATCCAGGTCCCAGGGTGCCACGGACAGGCTGGTGGTAAACAAGGGCGCGGCATCGCCACCGGCCTGGGCGCCGAACACCCGCACGGACGAGTTGCCGTTATCGGTGACCAGTACCCAGCCCAGCGAGTCCGCCACATCAAAGCCTTTGGGTGCCATCAGGCCGGTACCGGCGCCTTCAATCAGCCGGTCACGGCTCAAAGAAAACATCTCGCCATCGCGATCCGTGGCCAGACGGTTGATCACAGCCAGGCCGGAGTCGTAAGTAATGTAGGCATCGCCCATCTGGTTGAAGGCCAGGCTTTCGCGGTCCTGGGTTGTGGAAAAGCCGCGCTGCATGGCGCCCAGATCCAGGTCCAGTACCACCACATCCGGGTCGCCCGGAGCGGTCGGCGGATTACTGGTTACCGCCACACCGGTGAAGGTGGTACCGGTGGTATCGATATCGGAAAGGTCCGGTTGCAGCTCGGACTCAAGAATAATGGCCAGGGATTCCGGCTTGATGCTGTCGACGACCCGGTTCGGCGCGATATCTCCAGAACCGCCGGAGAACACGTTGCGATAAACCAGAATGGCATCGTTGGATTTTTCTGCGATGTAAACCGTGTTGCCCTCCAGCACCAGATCCACCGGGTTGCCCAGCTTGGTCGCCGGGCCGGCCAGGGTTCGTGAAGGCGTCACGGTGCCATTCGCAGTGGACGCATCCTCGATCACATACAGCTGGCCATCATCCGCCACGGCAGCATCACCCACATCACTGACCACCAGGGTGTCAGAATCAGCTCGATAGGCGATGCCGTGCATATTGGAAACAGTGCCTGCCGTATCCGGGGTAATCACCCGGGCGGGGGTCGACATGAAACCACCCGCGACATAGTCATCGACCACCATGACGGTGCCATTGGTCATGGCCAGAAACAAACGGTCAGCCGCTTCGTCGTAGGCCAGATCCCAGGTATTGCCTGACAGGGCGGTACTGGCCAGGGGCGTCGCACTGTCTCCCGCTGCGGTACCGTAGACTTCCACACTGTTGCCACCGATATTGGCAGCCATTACCAGCCCGGCTTCTTGGGCGATGGCAATCCCTTTAAGCGTCATGGAACCCGGTGCCGCGACACTACGATCCAGAGTCGGCACCGCCGCAGATCCGTCGGTTCGCTCAGCCAGCTGGTGCAGAACCTGTAGAGTACTGGGAGCCCCGGCACTATCGTTGGCGGCGTAGAGATTACCCAGCAGATCCAGCGCAATGCCTTCATTGGCATCAGCATTGAAAGTGCCTTGCATTTCAAGATCAGCATTCAGGCGATCAATCTGACCGGCGTTGCCACTACCATTGTGCATCACCAGCAATGACGGGCCTTGGGCCACACCAGGGGAATTGATCAGGGATCGGTCACTGCCATTACCCCCACAGGCTGCCAGCGTTACCGCAACGGCCAGTGGCGACAGCCACAACAAACCTTTGCCATTCACATTCATCTCATCTCTCCTTGGATAGCGATGCCGGCTTGTCACCGGTCAGTCAGGACAACGCGCCCTACTTCTGATACCGCCACCACACAGAAACGGATGTAACAAGGCGTAATGATTCTCGCTTAAAAGGTATCCGGCTCAGAAATCGCGCTGTCCTACCGGTTGTCCGACACCCCGCCATCAACGCTTGCGGCCCGCCACCCTGCGGGGCTAGGCTGCGCGGGTAATTTTTCTTCCCCGGAAACACGCTTCGGGGTATTCTGAAACTCTCCGCAACAGCCCGAGGGGCCACGTTTTCCATCTTGGACACACCACTCGCTTCCCAGCACATCAGCCTCGAACCCAACGATTCCCGTCGCCTGGCCAGTCTCTGCGGCCATCTGGACGAGCACATCAAGCAGATAGCCCAGCGCCTGCATGTGGATATCCACAATCGTGGTAACCAGTTTCATCTGGCAGGACCATCCGCCTCCGTGGAAGCCGCCGGGTCAATCCTGTACGAGCTCTATGACCAGACCCGCGATGGCACTGACCTGACGCCGGAAATGGTGCATCTGCAGTTGCAGCAGTCCAACGTGGCCGACCATACCGCTGCAAAAAGCACCGACAACACCGTGGCGTTCCCCAGTGATGACGTGGTGGTTCGCACCAAGCGGGTCCGTATCAAGCCCCGTGGCGCCCACCAGCGCGAGTATGTGAAACAGATCCGCAAACACGATATCAATTTCGGCGTCGGCCCGGCCGGCACCGGCAAAACCTGGCTGGCAGTGGCCTGCGCCGTCGATGCGCTGGAAAAAGCGGAAATTCAGCGGATACTGCTGGTACGCCCGGCTGTTGAAGCCGGCGAAAAGCTGGGCTTTCTGCCCGGTGACCTGGCAGAAAAAATCGACCCCTATTTACGCCCTCTCTACGATGCCCTTTACGAAATGCTCGGTTTTGAAACCGTGGCCAAGCTGATGGATCGCATGGTGATTGAAGTGGCACCGCTGGCCTACATGCGCGGGCGAACTCTGAACAACAGTTTCGTGATTCTGGATGAAGCCCAGAACACTACCCCGGAACAGATGAAGATGTTCCTCACCCGCATCGGTTTCGGAACCCGCGCCGTGATCACCGGAGATGTGACCCAGGTAGACCTGCCCCGCCACCAGCGCTCCGGCCTGGTGAATACCCTGGAAGTACTGGAAGGGGTAAAAGGGATCGGCGTGACCCTATTCGACAGCCGCGATGTGGTTCGCCACCCGCTGGTACAACGTATTGTAGAGGCCTACGACCGCCATGAACGGGATACCGACACCCAGCGTTGATATCCAGTGGGCCAGCGACGCCCCGGACGCCCCCGACGAATCCCGGTTATGCGACTGGGTGCGCCATGCTACCCAGGTAGCCGGCGGCGTGGTGGGCGATATCACCCTGCGCATCGTCGATGAAGACGAAATCCGCACCCTCAACCGGGAGTACCGCGACAAGGACAAGCCCACCAATGTGCTGTCCTTCCCGTTTGAAATGCCCGAAGGCCTGCCCGAAGATGCCATGGAGCCGCTGCTCGGTGACATCATCCTCTGTGCCCCGGTGGTACGCCGCGAGGCCGCTGAACAAAACAAGACCCTGGAAGCCCACTGGGCCCACATGGTCACCCACGGTGTACTGCACCTGCTTGGGTATGATCACATTGATGACGAGGACGCGCAGATCATGGAAGCCATGGAAATCCGCGCCTTGAACGAACAGGGTTTTGCCGACCCTTACAACATTGAGCCACACAACACTACGGAGCTTCACCCCTGATGTCGGACGACTATTCGGATAACGGTACCAGCCGAAGTTGGTTGGAGCGTGTCGGCCAGTTTTTCTCCTCCACGCCTGGCGACCGGAGTGAACTGCTGGACCTGATGCGCTCCATGCGCGATTCCCACATTATCGACGGGGACACCCTGGGAATTATCGAAGGCGCCGTCTGTGTCGCCGATATGCAGGTACGCGAGATCATGATTCCGCGCTCCCAGATGGTCAGCATCAAGGCCAGTTCCGACCCGCGGGACTTTCTGCCCACCATTATCGACTGCGCTCACTCCCGTTTCCCGGTACTCGGCGACGACCCGGATGAAGTGATCGGCATCCTGCTGGCCAAGGACCTGCTACCGTTAATCCTCGATCCGGCCCGCATGGACCGTTTCGCCATCAAGGATCATATCCGCTCTGCTATGGTGGTACCCGAGTCCAAACGGCTCGACTCACTGCTGCGTGAATTCCGCATCAGCCGCAATCACATGGCCATCGTGGTCAACGAATATGGCGGCGTGGCCGGGCTGGTCACCATTGAAGATGTGCTGGAACAGATCGTCGGGGAAATTGAAGACGAACACGACGTAGAGGAAGAAGACTACCTGATCAAGGACCTGGATGATCAGGAGTACACCGTCAAGGCGCTGACGCCCATCGACGATTTCAACGAGCACTTCCACTGCCAGTTCAGCGATGAGGAATTCGACACCATCGGCGGGCTGGTGATGCAGAAGTTCGGCCGCTTACCCGGTCGCGATGAAAGCGTGGAACTGGATGGCTATCTCTTCACCGTGCTCAGCGCCGACGGCAGAACAATAAGATTGCTGCGGGTCACACCGCCGGGGGAAAACCAGGATGCCACAGCCACAGAGGTCGAAAGCTGACACCCTCACAGCCCTGTTAAAGGCGCCGTGGGTGATGGCCGTGATTGCCGTTGCCCTGTTGCTGGGAGCCCTGCTCAACCCGGCGCAGGCACCCCAGCCGGCACTTGGCTGGTACGCGGACAGTGGCCTGAAAACCCTGGAATGGAACAACTACCTGTCCTGGCTACGCTTTAATGGGCATGGCGAGCTGGCCGCCCAGCTGGAACAGCAACTCGCCAGCGGCGACAGCCACGCTTACAGCTCCGCGCTGCTGTCATCCTCCTTTGTCAAAGATAGTGACCTGCGCGCCCGGGACTTCTGGTCACCGGCCCAGACAAAAAAATGGAAAGCTCTGCGCCAGCAAACACAGGATCAGCTTGCCGCCAGCAACCTGTACCGCTGGGGGCTACCCGACAACACTCCCCGCCCGGCCCGTTTCTTTACCTCCCCCTTTGCCGGTGGCTCCTTGTGGCTAACCGCTCTCGCCGTGTTTCTGCTGGTGCCACTGGCATCAGCGCTGGAACGTCAGCTTGGCCATGGCCGGGTGCTGACTCTGTGGCTGTTGGGCTGCCTGCTGGCCGGTGCCGGTTACCTGCTAGTGGCCCGCACCGGGCAGATACCGTTTCATGGCGCCGTCGCACCGCTGATGGTCTGGTATGGGGCGCTCCTCGGCCTGCAGGGCTGGCGCACGTCCCTGCCGGTCTGGTTACCCGGCAAGGCGTGGATATCGATCACCCTGCCCACCCCGGCCCTGACAACAATTCCGCTAGCGCTACTGGGATTACTGGCCTGGCAAGCCCAACCGGCCATGGCCAATCTGGCCGCCGGCGTACTGGCCCTCGCCGGTGGTATCCTGCTGATCCAGGTCATGCGCCCGGCGGAACCGTCCCTGAGCATTGAAACGGCCGCCCCTGCCGATCCACAGGATCAGCAGGCACTCCAACGGGGCTGGGATGCCCTGGCCCAGCTGCAGGCTGATGCTGCCTGCGACGCCTTTCAGCAAGTGCTGGACCGGCAGCCGGATCACTTTGATGCCCTGACCGGCCTGTTCACTGCTCGCCGCATGGGCCAGGACAGCAACGGCTGGATCGACATCGCCCACCGTCTGTTTGCCCATCCGGCCCACGAACAGGGACAAGCACAGCAGGTTGTCGGCTGCTGGCAGCAGTTCCGCCAGCATCAGGGAACCGAATTACCCTCTTCCATTGGCTGGCGCCTGGTAACCACCCTGACCCGGGCCGGTGAATTTACCCAGGCAGAGTCACTGGCCGCCAGCCTGGATCACCACGACACCCGCAAGCCTGCCCTGCAGGCCCTGCGCGAGGCGCTACTTCGGGAAGGGCTGGGGCATCGGGCCAAAGCGCTCGATGGCTAACGCTGATTCCGTGGTTGCACCGGACCGGGCGAGAATGCTTGTGGATTACGCCTTAGGCTAATCCACCCTACAGCGCTGATCGAATAGCGCCCTTGCCCACGAGATTGACTTCGACCCCGCGCAGGAGCCTCGCTGGCGGCGCGATTCGAGCCTTGCCAGAGGATTGAGGGATTTATGTAGGAGCGGCGCTCGAGCCGCGAACCGAGCGTAGCGAGGGTATAGAGATCAATCTATCCGCCATTCTTTCTGAAACCTGTCGAGCTGTGTTATTCCTGATCGCCCTCCGGTCGATTTCCGCGCA
>NZ_JBNPEC010000217.1:0-15220 GCF_051117345.1 Alcanivorax sp. | reverse complement strand
AATGTCTGTTGGCCATTTGGACCTGCCCGATGAAGCCGCTACCCTGGCGCTGGGTGCCAATCTGGCGCGGCGTCTTACCGGTGGTGGTGCCTGTGTGTATCTGGAAGGGGATCTGGGTGCCGGCAAGACCACCCTGGTACGCGGCATGCTGCGAGGCCTTGGCCATGAGGGAGCGGTAAAGAGCCCGACTTACACGATTGTGGAACCCTACGAGCTTGGCGGCGTCCATATCTATCACTTCGACCTGTATCGTCTTGGCGACCCGGAAGAACTGGAGCTGATAGGCGTACGGGATTATTTCTCCTCCGACAGCGTGTGTTTGCTGGAGTGGCCGGAGCGGGGCGCCGGGGTGGTGCCTTCACCGGATTTGACCATTACACTGGCCGTCAACGGCCGTGGACGAAAGGCGACCCTGGATTGGGCCTATGACGCATCGAGACAATAAGAAAAACCTTACCGCAGTGTTTGTGCTTCTGCTCAGTGGTGTCTGGGCCAGCCTGGGGATTGCCCAGACCAGCATTGATTCGGTGCGTCTGCACCGGGCCCCGGATCACACTCGCATAGTGTTTGATCTGCCCTCACCGGTGGATCACAAACTCGACAAGCTGGCCAACCCGGATCGCATCGTGCTGGATCTGCTGGATGCCAGTCTGGGTTTCGACGTCAACACCCTGGATTACGCCAGCAGCCCCATCGCCAATATTCGTGTGGGCAAGCATAGCGACAAGACCCGTGTGGTCTTTGACATGAAAAACGGTGTACGCACCCGCACCAATCTGCTCAAACCCATCGAGCCCCATGGCTGGCGTCTGGTGGTGGATCTGTTTGATAGCGAACTGCAAAGTGCTGCCAAAACCAGTCCGGAACCGGTCAAGGAAAAAGAAGCACCCAGCGAGCCGCGGTTGATGGTGGTGGCTATTGATGCAGGCCATGGTGGTGAAGACCCGGGGGCGCGCGGACCCAGTGGCGTCTACGAGAAAACCCTGGTCCTGCAAATCGCCAAGAAGGTGGAAAAGCGGGTCAATGACCAGGCCGGCATGCGGGCGGTGATGGTGCGCGACGGGGACTATTATGTGCCCCTCGCCGAGCGCCGCAAAATTGCCCGTGAAGAGCACGGGGCTGACGTGTTTATCTCCATCCACGCGGATGCGTTTACCGATGCCCGCGCCAACGGTGCTTCTGTGTTCGCCCTGTCCAGCAGTGGTGCCACCAGTGCCCGGGCCCGCTATCTTGCCAAAATTGCCAACGAATCCGACCGAGTGGCCGGGGTCTACGAAGAGGAAAAGGACGACAGCTCCCTGCTCAGTGTACTGGCGGACCTGCGCATGAATGGCTCCATGGCCGGTAGCCTTTACCTGGGGCGGCAGGTGCTGGGAGAAATGGGCAAGGTGACCAAGCTGCACGGTGACCGGGACCGGGTGGAACAGGCCGGGTTTGCGGTTCTCAAGGAGCCGGAAATGGTCTCGATCCTGGTGGAGACTGGTTTTATTTCCAATCCGACGGAAGAGCGCAACCTGCGCTCCTCTGCCCACCAGAGCAAACTGGCCCGCTCTATCGTCAACGGGGTGGATGCCTATTTCCGCAATCACCCGGCACCGCATAGCTGGTATGCGGCCCAGCGCCGTGAGCACGGCGAGCAGTATCGTATCCAGCCCGGTGATACACTCTCGGAAATTGCCCGTCAGTACAGCGTGTCCGAACAGGCGATTCGCAGTGCCAACGCCTTGAATGGCGATCGCATCGTGGTCGGCCAGGTGCTGAAAATTCCCGGTTCGTGAAGGCTGGCCAACGATGTGTGGGAGCGATCATTGGACGCACGTTGCGAGTGACGAGTAGCGCGTTTCGAAAAGCAAAGCCGCTTTGACGTTCGCTCCTCGTTACTCGCGTCTCGCCACTGGTCTGTCTGATCGCTTCCGCATTAGCCGTAATCTTTACCTGAACCCCATCAACAGAGACGCCCGTGACAAAGATCCAGCTGCTTGATTCCCGCCTTGCCAACCAGATAGCCGCCGGTGAGGTGGTGGAACGTCCTGCCTCGGTATTGAAGGAGTTGCTGGAAAACGCGCTGGATGCCGGCTCGGAATCCATCAGCGTGGATGTGGAGCAGGGCGGCGTGAAGCTGGTACGGGTGCGGGATAACGGTAGCGGCATCGACCGCGATGACCTGCCCCTGGCCCTGTCCCGCCATGCCACCAGCAAGATCCGCGGCCTCGACGACCTGGAAGCCATCGGCACCCTGGGGTTTCGCGGCGAGGCTCTGGCCGCCATCAGTTCGGTATCGCGGCTGACCCTGGCCAGCAACGTGGAAGGCGAAGCGGAAGGCTGGCAGGTGCAGGTGGAAGGACGCGACATGGCTCCCTCGGTGACCCCGGCGGGGCACCCGCGCGGCACCACCGTGACCATGCGCGACCTGTTCTTCAATACCCCGGCCCGGCGTCGTTTCCTGCGTACCGAAAAAACCGAATTCAACCATCTGGAAGAAGTGTTCCGGCGTATCGCCCTGAGCGAGTTCAATACCGCTTTCCGCCTGACCCATAACCAGAAGGTGATCCACCAGCTGCCCGCCGGCCTGGATGACACCCTGCGTGCCGCACGGGTGGCCAAGCTGTGTGGCAAGGGTTTCATGGAGCAGGCGATTCCGGTTGACGTGGAGCGCGATGGCATCCGTCTGCACGGCTGGATGGGGCTGCCGACGTTCTCCCGCTCCCAGGCGGACCTGCAGTATTTCTATGTGAACGGCCGGGTGATCCGCGACAAGGTGGTCAGTCATGCGGTGCGTCAGGCCTATGCGGATGTGCTCTACCACGGACGTCATCCTGCCTATGTGTTGTTTCTTGAGCTGGACCCGGCTCAGGTAGATGTGAACGTGCACCCCACCAAGCACGAGGTGCGCTTCCGCGAGCAGCGCATGGTGCACGGTTTTCTTTATAGCTCCTTGCACCGTGCTATCGCCGAAGTGCGCCCAGGCCAGTCTCTGGCCGCCAGTGTGGTGGACGAGGGGGAGCCGGTAATGCCGGCCATGGAGCCCAGTCAGGCCAGCATGTCCCTGTCCGCCCCGGCGGGTCGGCCTTCCTATGCGTCACCGCCTGGCAACGGATTCGGCTATGGTCAGGGCCAGCGGCAGGCGGACGCCTACGGGGCGCTGGTACGCCCGGTGGTGGCGGAAAACCCAGTCATGCCGCCGGCGTCTGATCAGGAAACCGTGCCGCCTCTGGGTTATGCGGTGGCGCAGTTGCATGGCATCTTTATTCTTGCCGAGAATCAGCAGGGTTTGGTGGTAGTGGACATGCACGCCGCCCATGAACGCATCACCTACGAGCGGCTGAAGCAGAGCTGGTCCGAAGACAAGGTGCGCAGCCAGCCGCTGCTGGTGCCTGTGTCGCTGGCGGTGTCCTCCCGGGAAGCAGATTTTGCGGAGCAGCAGCCGGAGGTGTTTTCCCGGCTGGGCTTTATGGTGGATCGTGCCGGGCCGGAGACCCTGGTGGTACGCGAAGTGCCGGCCATGCTGCGTGACAGTGACAGCGAAGCCATGGTGCGCGATGTGCTGTCCGATCTGTTGGCCCAGGGCAGCAGTGAGAGGATCGAACAAAAGCTGGATGAACTGCTCTCCACCATGGCGTGCCACGGTAGCGTGCGCGCCAACCGGCGCCTGACCCTCCCGGAAATGAATGCCCTGCTGCGCGACATGGAAGCCACTGAGCGTTCCGGCCAGTGCAACCATGGCCGCCCCACCTGGACCCAGATGAGTCTGAAGGATCTGGACCGGCTGTTTATGCGGGGGCAGTAGGTGGACGCCGGACGCCTGAAACCTGACGCCGGGGCAGAACGTGTGCTGCCTGTACTGCTCCTGATGGGCCCCACCTGCTCCGGCAAGACCGCGCTGGCCATCGAGGCGGCACAGACCCTGCCCATCGACATCATCAATGTGGATTCGGCGCTGGTCTATCGCGGGCTGGACATCGGGGCGGCTCGGCCCTCTGATCAGGAGCTGGCCGCAGCGCCGCACCGGCTGTTGGGCTTCCGCGAGCTGGATGCGCCTTACTCGGCGGCGGATTTCCGCGCCGATGCCCTGCGCGAAATCGAACAGATCCATGCCAATGGCAAACTGCCCCTGCTGGTCGGTGGCACCATTCTTTATTTCAAGGCACTGGTAGAGGGGCTGGCGCCTCTGCCTGAAGCGGACCCGGCGGTGCGTGCCGATATTGCCGCCCTGGCCGAACGAGAAGGCTGGCCGGCGGTGCATGCGGCCCTGGCCGAGGTGGACCCGGCCAGCGCCGAGCGGCTCAAGCCCACAGACCGCCAGCGTCTGCAGCGGGCCCTGGAAGTCTATCGGGTCACCGGTCGGCCCCTGTCCGCCTTTCATGCGGATCATCATACGACTGTCACACAGAACCAGGATGGTTTGAGTGAATTCAGTGCCTTGCCCTGGCCGGTTTACAGTGCGGCCCTGCTGCCCCCGGATCGTGCCTGGCTGCACCGCATGATCGAGCACCGTTTTCGGCAGATGCTGGAGCAGGGATTGGTAGAAGAGGTGCAGGCACTGCGACAGCTGCCCGGAGTCCATCGGGATCTGCCGGCCATGAAGGCCGTGGGTTACCGGCAGGTGTGGGACTATCTGGACGGCCAGTATGATTATGAAAGCATGGTGGAGCGGGGCATTATCGCGACCCGGCAACTGGCCAAACGACAGTTCACCTGGCTGCGTAAATGGCCGTATCTGCACGGCTTCGACAGTAACGATGCGTCACAGCGACAGGCGCTAGTCGAGCAGCTTGCGAAGATCTGTAAATCTGTGTTTAGTTAGCCCTGTTACTGGACTTTTTGGTTTATAATTCGCCAATCATCGATTTTGAGCCATTTTGCGGCGATTTGAGAAGCACGGCGCAAATGTGCTGGGTCGGGACCTGGAACCAATTTGCTGGGTTGTTGACAAAAATTTGCCCGATAGCGCATCGGGCGAAGGCAGTGACCGTATGGGACGGTTTCACTGTGTTACAGCGCTGATTGCCCGAAGTGTTGGGCACTACTTTTTACTGTTATTTCAAGGAGACTTGCCATGTCAAAGGGGCACTCGCTACAAGACCCTTTTCTCAACGCGCTTCGTAAAGAGCGTATTCCGGTTTCTATCTTTCTGGTGAACGGAATAAAGCTCCAGGGGCAGATTGAGTCTTTTGACCAATATGTCGTGCTGCTGAAAAATGCAGTCAGTCAGATGGTTTACAAACACGCTATTTCCACCGTCGTGCCCGCCCGCAACCCCCGTGGCGGCGGCAACCCGGCCATGACTACCACCGGCACAGGCGGCACCGCCGTTCCTGCTGCCGATGAGGACTTCGGCAACCAGTAACGCTGCTGCAGACCCTGCAAAGAGCCACCTTCGGGTGGCTCTTTGCGTTGTGGGCGCGTTAACGTCCCAGATCGGTATTTTTCCTGCCGGTTTCCCTGTCTTCTTCCACTGACTGGTTTAAACTGGCGGTCTAATCCCCCATATCAGGCCTCTATGGACCTATTTGACCGCACAGAGCAGACCAGAACCGGCGCCGGCGAACGCGCTGTTCTGGTGCATTTGGATTTGCCCGATGCCATGGGCCGCGAGGATCTGGATGAGTTTTATCATCTGGTCACGTCCAGTGGCGTGGAGCCGGCAGCGGAGTTGACCGGCAAGCGTGATCGTCCCGACCCTGCCTTGTTCATCGGTTCCGGCAAGAGTGAGGAGCTGGCGGCGCTGGTGGCCGACATCAAAGCGGATGTGGTGCTGTTCAATCATGCTCTGAGCCCGGGTCAGGAGCGTAACCTGGAGCGCGTGGTGAAATGCCGGGTGCTGGATCGCACCGGCCTGATTCTGGATATCTTCGCCCAGCGTGCCCGCACCCATGAAGGTCGCCTGCAGGTGGAACTGGCTCAGTTACGCCATTTGTCCTCCCGGCTGGTCAGAGGCTGGACTCACCTGGAGCGGCAGAAGGGTGGTATCGGTCTGCGCGGTCCCGGTGAAACCCAGCTGGAAACCGACCGCCGCCTGTTACGTGATCGCATCCGCGGGATCGAATCGCGACTGCAGAAAGTGCGCAAGCAGCGCGCCCAGGGTCGTCGGGCTCGCCAGCGTTCCGAGACGCCGCTGATTTCCCTGGTGGGCTATACCAACGCCGGCAAGTCGACCCTGTTCAATGCCATCACCACCGGCGATGTCTATGTAGCGGATCAGTTGTTTGCCACCCTGGACCCGACCTTGCGCAAGGTAAAAGTGCCCGGCGTGGGGCCGGCCATTCTGGCCGACACCGTGGGTTTTATCCGCCACCTGCCTCACCGTTTGGTGCAAGCGTTTCGCGCTACCCTGGAAGAAACCGTTAACGCCACCTTGCTGTTGCACGTGACAGACTGCAGCGCCGAAGAGCGCGACAGTAATGTGGCGGCGGTGAATGAGGTGCTGGAGGAAATCGGAGGCGACAAGCTGCCGGTGCTGCACGTTTACAACAAGGTGGATAACCTGGGTCAGTCGCCGAAAATTGACCGGGATGAACATGGCCAACCCTGGCGGGTGTGGATTTCCGCACAGACCGGGGATGGTTTTGATCTGCTGTTCCAGGCCATCGCTGAACGGCTGGCCGCCGGCTGGGTGGATTGCTGGGTGCGTCTGCCCGCGTCTGCCGGGCGGTTACGCGCTCGCTTGCATGAGGCTGGCGAAGTGCTGGACGAGCAGACCACCCTGGATGGCGGCATGCTGCTGCGCATCAACGTGAACCGGGTACATTTTGAACGTCTCCTGCGTGAGCAGGGGCTGAGAGAAGACGAACTGGTGGTGCCGGCTCCTGCGGTTGCAGGGGATGACGGCCCTTCCTACAATTCACAACGCTCGCACGATGCGAGCCATCAATAATCCGGTGGGCCCAGCGCCCGGACCGATTGGAGACCTACATGGCGTGGAATGAACCCGGCGGCAACAAGCCGAAGGATCCTTGGGGTGGAGGCGGTGACCAGGGGCCGCCGGATCTGGATGAAGCCCTGAAGAATCTGAAAGAAAAAATTAACAGCGTATTCGGTGGCAAGGGCGGCAAGTCCGGTGGCGGCTCCAGCAGTGGCGGCGGCTCGCCCTGGCCGGTATTGATCATCGCTGCCGTGATCGGCGTGGTGGTTTATGCCCTGGTCGGGTTCTTCCAGGTGGATCAGCGTGAGCGCGCTGTGGTGCTGCGTTTTGGTGAATACAATCGCACCGTGGATCCCGGTCTGCGCTGGCGGGCACCCATCATTGAGCAATACCAGAAGGTGGATGTGGAGCAAAATCGCCGCTACGACATTACTGAGGCAATGCTCACCCGTGACACCAATATTGTCAGTGTGACCTTGCAGGTGCAGTACCAGGTGCTGGACCCGATTCCCTTCCTGCTGAAAGTGGCGCGTCCGGAAACCATTCTGGAGCATGCCACCAGTTCGGCCCTGCGCCACGTGGTGGGCTCAGCGACCATGGACGATGTGCTCAAGGACAACCGGGAAGCTATCCGGGTGAAGGTTCGTGAGCGGCTGGATGAGTACCTGAATCGTTACGATACCGGCCTGGTATTGAAGCAGGTGGTACTGGATCAGACCCAGGCACCGGATGCGGTACGGGATGCCTTTGACGATGTGTCCCGGGCCAAGGAAGACGAGGATCGCTTCAAGAAGGAGGCGGAAGCCTACCGTAACTCAGTCATCCCTCAAGCCAGGGGTGAGGGCAGGCGTCTGGAGGAAGAGGCAGAAGCCTACCGGAACCGTCTGATCGACAGCGCCAAGGGTGACGCGGAACGATTTACCGACCTGTTGGCGGAATACCGCAAGGCGCCGGAAGTCACCCGTGAGCGTCTCTACCTGGAAACGATGACCGACGTTTACAGTTCCACCAGCAAGGTGCTGGTAGATGTGGATAAGGGCAACAGCCTGATTTATCTGCCACTGGAGCAGCTGGTCAAGGGCGGCGCCAGCAAGGCCAGGGCGCCGCAGCAAAACGGTGCCAGCCCGAGCAGCCCATCATCGGCCGGGGCGGATGACGGCGGCAGTGGTCGCGAGGCGTCTCGCAGCCTCTACAGCACACCAAACCGGGAGTTGCGCTAATGAATAATCGTGGATGGTTGGCGCTGCTGGCGTTGGGGGTTCTGGCGCTGCTGGCGCTGGATTCCTTCTTTATTGTGAACCAGACCGAAAAGGCGGTACTCAAGCAGTTCAGCCGGATCGACAAGTCCGATATCGAGCCGGGTATCTACTTCAAGTGGCCAATGGTGGAAGAAGTGGTTCGGGTTGACGGTCGTGCCCTGGTGTACGACGTGGCGACCCAGTCTTTCCTGACCGCCGAGAAGAAACTGCTCAACGTGGATGCCTTTGTGGTCTGGCGGATCAACAACGTGCAGCGCTACATTGTCAGTGTGGGCGGAGGTTCTTCCAGTGCTCAGGTAATGGAAGGTCGCGCTCGACAGTTGCTGGACCCGCGGGTCAATGAGGCCCTGCGTAACGAATTTGCGTCACGCACGGTGTTCCAGGTGGTTGCCGGTGAAAGCAACGTGGAAAAACTGGAAGGCGACAAAGCACTGCTGCGCGACCCGGTCACCGGTGAAGTGACCGAGGTGCCGAAGGATCAGCTGGACGAATCGATCATCCGTGCAGCAGAGGGCGAAACGCTGAACGGTGATGCTGCCGATGGGAAAATGGCCAGCGACCAGCGCGAAGCGCTGATGGATCAGGTTCGTGCGGAAGTGAACAAGTCCACCATGGAAGATCTGGGTATCGAAGTGGTGGATATCCGGGTGAAACAGGTGGACTGGCCGGACCAGGTACGTGGCCGGGTGTTCGACCGTATGCGTGCCGAACGCCAGCGTGATGCGGCGGCCCACCGTTCCCAAGGCCGTGAGGAAGCGGAGAAAATCCGTGCCGGTGCGGACCGCAAGCGCAGTGAAATCCTTGCCGAAGCCTACCGCAAGGCCCAGGCCACCCGTGGTGAGGGTGACGCCCTGGCCGCTGCCACCTATGCAGAGGCCTACAACCAGGACAAGGAGTTCTTCCGTTTCTACCGCAGCCTCCAGGCCTACAAGGAGAGCTTCAAGGACAAGGAAGATGTGCTGATCCTGGAACCGGATGGCGAGTTCTTCCGCTATTTGAAGGGGTCGCAAGGGCAGTAGTCCTAGTTGAACACACAAAAAAACCCGCTTCGGCGGGTTTTTTTGTGGGCTTACGGTTTTGGAGTTACTCGAGATGCCATTGTTTTTACTTAGCTTTTTATTGATCCCGGTCAAAATGTAAGGGGTTGTAGCGATTCTTTTACAAAGTTCACATGAAAATAACAAAAAAACCGTGCAAAATTCGACCTGCATCACACTTTTGGTGTGACTCAAATTGAGCTAATAACAAGTATTGGCACAGTAAATCCGGCAGGATGCCTAGCGAACTGGTGTTGGGGCCAGAAGGAAGAGCCTGCCAAGATCATAGGGGATCACTAGATGAACCGCATTATTCTTGGGGCTTTGCTGTTCTGGGCAACTACTCTGTGGGCGGATGGCCCACTGTCCAGCAAGATGGAAACCTATCTGGTTGCTGAAAAAAATGGCCAGGAGGTAATGACCGTCACTGAGGAGGCGTCTCCCGGTGATGTGATCGAATATCGACTGATTTATAGCAACGAAGCGGAACAGCCGCTTTCCGGCCTGGAAATCACCGGGCCAATTCCCGCCAATACCGCCTACCTCAAAGACTCCGCCTCTGCGGATGTGAATGCTGAATTCACTGTCAGCATTGACGATGGCAGCAGCTTTGAGCTTGAGCCTGTAACCAGAACAACGACCGGTCCTGACGGCCAGTCAAAGAACATCATTGTTGCTCCCAGTGATTACACCCAGCTGCGCTGGGTTCCGGAAAACGGAATCCAGCCGGGCCAGGTACTGGAATACCGGTACCGGGTAAAGGTGCAATAACCGGGGGAACATGATCAGGGCCCTCCCGGGCCCGGGAAGTCTTGTGCGAGCGACTTGTGTCGCACTGGGGGAGTGGCTCACACCATGTGTGGAGGGTCGCTCTGGCAAGGCTTTCAGATCAGAAGTAGTCCGAACTTAAACTCCAATTAAAGGAAACAGCCATGAAACTTGCCTTTCAAAAGGGCCTGTTGTCTGCGCGTGTGTCCGCCTCAGCGATGGGGTTGGGGTTGGTGCTTGCCGCCGGGCAAACACTGGCTCTGACGCCTGCCGGGACCGACATTAACAACCGGGCGACAGTGACCTACGAGGACGCCAATGGCAACAGCTATTCGGCACAGTCCAATGAATCCACGGTAACCGTGGCCGAAGTGTATGCGGCCACCCTGGAGAATGACGGCAGCAAGTCCGGTGCGCCCGGTGAAACTGTCTACTTCACCCATACGCTGACCAACACCGGTAACGCGGATGATTCCTTCAGCGTTGACGGCCTGGCCGGGCTGGATGCTGCCACTGGCGCGTCCACCTACACCGTGTACCTGGATGCCAACGGCAATGGCGTACCGGATGCTGGTGAGGCTGCGGTGAACACGGTCAATCTGAATGCCGGCCAGCAGGCTGAGCTGATCGTTGCCGTACCAGTGCCGGCGGGTGCCGGTGCCGGCGATACCATCGAGTCCACCCTGCTGGTGGAATCTGTCGGTGGTGGTGCAGGCACCGTTGAGGATATCGGTGCAAACGGCGATGCCGCTACCTATGATGCTGACGGTGATAGTACCCCGGACGGTAACGACACCAACAACAATGTGGTGACGGTGACCACCGATGCGGTACTGCAGCTGAGCAAGACCGCGGTGCCGAACTTTAACGACAACACCATTACCTACACCCTGGAAGTGAAGAACAATGGTGGTCGAGCTGCGCAAGACGTGGATATCTTCGATCCGATTCCTGCCAACGCCACCTTTGCGGAAATCGTTTCTGTAAACGGTTTGCTCACCTCCAGTGGTGACCAGTGGCTGGACAGCACCGGTGCTTTGCAGGCGCTGCCGCATTCCTATGCGGGTATTGCTGACCTGGCCGATGTGACTGAGCCGGCGGGAGTGGACCTGGATGGTAACGGCACCACGGGTGAAACCCTCAAAGGTATCAACTTCCGTGATGCCATCATGGGCGTTAACACCACCGTGACCGTTGTCTATAAGGTCGACTTTGACGGCACCCTGGCCTCTGGCACCCAGATCCGCAACACCTTTGCGGCAGAAGGGGATCTGGATGGCGATAACATCCCGGATGATCCGTCTACCTCCAACACCACCACCACTACCATCCAGCAGGTTTATGCGGTGGATGCAACGGACACTGGCGATGCGGCCGATGCCGATGCCACGCTGAACGATATCGCTTTGCAGGATGAAGCAAACTCTGGCGCCGTGGTGGCGTTTGCCAATATCGTTGCCAACAACGGTAACGGCAGTGATGTGTTTGATCTCAGCATTGGTAATGATGCGGGCGCCGGTTACGCGGGTGCTGGCACGGTTCCGGCCGGCGCACAGTCCTACCCGGCAGGGACACTGTTCACCTTCTGGAACGCAACCAACAATACCCAGCTGACTGACACCAACGGCAATGGCGTACCGGATACCGGCTCCATTGCAGCGGGCGCCGATCGCCGCATTACCGTGCGTGCTCAGCTGCCGGCAGGTGTTAGTGGCACTGGCCCGTTCGTGGCAACCATGGTGGCCACTTCCTTTGGTGACAACAGCGTCAGTGATGACAAGCTGAAAGTGCTGACTGAAATCGTGGCGCCGGCTGTGGATTTGGCCAACAGCCATTCTGCAGATCTGACTGACGCGGTTATCGATGCGGATGCCTTTAATGCGGCAGCCCCGACCACGACTACGGAAGTCGCTGTTGGCGGCATTGCTACCTTCCCGCTGTTCGTGGCCAACAACTCAGGTAATGCCCAATCCTTCACCCTGGGTGCGGACCTGCCTGCTGGCTGGGCGGTGACCTTCCGTGAGGTGGGTGTGGATACCGATGCTGATGGTACTGCCGATAACACCAGTAATGCCGGTAATGTGGTAACCGCAACCCCCAGCCTGCCTGCAGGCGCGGTGTACCAGTACCAGGCTGACGTGCAGGTGTCATCCAATGTGGCTCAGGCAGCAGCAGATTTCACTGGCGCAGGTACTGTGAATACCAACGATAGCGATGGCGATTATCCGATTCGCTTCACTGTGGTGTCTTCCTCTGACGGCACTATCACCGACCAGAAACTGGATGCGGTGGATGTGATTGCCAACCGTAATATCACCGTGTCTCCAGATGGTGCTAACCAGGTACAGCCCGGCGGGAACGTGGACTACACCCATGTGATTGCCAACGGCGGCAACACCACCGAAGCGGTAGAGATCGCTGCGGCCAACTCCCTGGCTGCAGATGGCTGGAACAACAACACCCAGCTGTTTATCGATACCACCGGTAATGGTACCCCGGATGCCTGGGTGCAGTTGGATAACCTGCCCACCGCCAATGATGTGGCAGTGCGCACGCCCAACGGCAACACCATCCTGGTGGATATCAATAACGCCGGTGCCAATCCTCTGGTCACCCTGGAGCCGGGTCAGCGTCTGGATGTTCGCGTCACCGTATTCGCGCCGTCCAATGCGCCTGCCGGTACCGTGGACAGCTACACCCTGACTGCCAGTAACGCCAATGTGTCTGATACCGCCACCGATACCACTGAAGTGGTGGTTGGCCAGGTGCGTCTGGACAAGCAGGCTGCCATCGACACGGCGTGTGATTGTGCTGGCGGTACCTGGCCTGCAGGTGGCTTTGAGCCGGTGCAGTCCAATCAGGTTGAACCTGGCCAGTGTGTTGTGTGGCAACTGACCGCCACCAACGAAGGTGCAACCACTGCCGAGAATGTGGTGATCACCGATGAGACCACCGAGTTCACCACCTTCCAGGCGGCGGACGATGCGGTGCGCGCCTCTGACAGTGCTACCACGGCCAACACGGGCACCTTGCCGGTGGTGGAGTGGGAAATTGGCCAGCTGGTGTCGGGTGACAGTGCCCGTACCCAGTTCTGTGTCGAAGTGAACTAACGCTCCCCCAGGCATTGCCCTCCCCCTCGGGGGAGGGCTTTTCCAGGGCCGGTGCGCCGGGTCTGGAAAAGCCCTTAAGGCATATAACAACGGGTACTGAACGCTTAATGAAATTGCTTGCCGCCCTTCGCATTGCTGTTGTTAGCATGCTGGTCTTGACCAGCATGCTGCTACATGCTGCCACGGCGCCAGGCACAGCCTTGTTGAACCAGGCAGAAATGCGTTATTTCGACCCGCTGACAGGGCGGGTAGTGGTGGTGCGCTCCAATATTTCCCGGGTCATGGTGGCGGAAAGCCCCGCCTTTGAGCTGGATGAGGACAAGACTCGTCAGGCCTCAGCGGGCCAGTCCGTCAGTATCGAACATACGCTCACCAATACCGGTAATGTGACCGACAGCTACGCCCTGACCCTGGCCAATCTGGGTGGCGATGCGGGCGATCTGCAGGGGCTGACGGTCTACCGCGACTTCAATGGCAACGGGGTCGCTGACCCGGGCGAGCCGGCTATCACAGGGATCGCCTCCTTGCCGGCGGGGCAGACCGTTAACCTGGTGATCAGTGGCACTGTGCCGGCATCCCTGCAGATCGGTGATGAAATCCGCCTGTCATTACAGGGTCAGTCGCAGCTGGATGGCGCGCTGGTCAATACGGTATTGGATCGGATCGTGATTGGCGATGGCGCCGCCCTGGTGCTCAGCAAGTCTTCCAGCCAGAGTTGTGATCTGCCGCAGCCGGAAGGCGCGATACTGGATTATCAGGTGTCGGTCACCAATGTGGGCAACACCGCGCCGGTAGAAAGGATGCTGCAGGTGTCCGGGCAACAGGAGCAGGGGGTACTGATCGAAGACTCGCTGCCGGGTAACGTCAGCCTGATGCCTGCGGCGATCAGCAATATCGCGCCACTTCAGGCACAGGCTCTGGTGCACTTTGCCGGTGATGGGCAGGATGTCTGGCAGCGTTATGCCGACTGGGATGGCAGCGGCACGGTAGATCGTCTGGGGCTGTTGATTCCGGCGGATCAGATTCGCAATAACCAGAGCGGCGGCTTTGCCTTCCAGGTGCAAATCAACAGCGGGCTGACCCAGGGCACCATGCTGTTCAACCGCGCCTTTGTGGATCTGCAAGGCGACGGCCTGGCTGATGTGGAAAGTAATCGGGTCTGCCATCGCATTGCCGCCACCCTGTCGCCGGGCATTACCTTCCAGCGCCCCTCAAATGCGGTATTCCAGCAGAACCGTGCGCCTGTCCACAGCGAAGACAGCGATTTTGTTGATGCGGCCATTTACCCCCTGTTGCCGGAACAAAGCCAGCGCATTCTGCTGGACGGGGTTTACCTGCGGCTCACGGCTTCCCAGCTGAACCAGGTATTGGCCGATCAGGATTTTGTGCAGACCACCCCGGGTGGGGCGCGGCTGCTGCAAGTCTCGCTAACGTCCCGATTGACGGGTGATACCTTGCTCATGGCGGTCAAGGAGACCGGGGTGAACACCGGGGTATTCCGCAGCGTGTACCCGTTCTCTCTCAATGAGACGCGCTCCGGGGGCGGTGGCCTGTGCCCGGCAACGGCCAATGCAAATAATCTGGATGAATACTCCGACAGCACTACCCTCAATGAGGTCCTGGGGTTGGGGTGCGTACTGCAGACCGGTGCCGAAGACCGTATCACTGCGACCTTCACTGTGCCGACCTTCGGTCCGGATGGCAGTGTGGTCAATGTGCAGACGGTCACCGCGCTGGCCGCGGTGGATCCGGCCGGCACCATCTTTGACTCCAGTAATGGCCGCCCCCTGCCTGATGCGGTGGTGACGATGTACCAGTCCCGCCAGCCATTGGCGGATACCGGTGCCGCCAGCTGTGCGGCGTTACCGGAAAACGGCTACGAACGTGCGTTGCATCCGTTCACTGGGGATATACTGCCAAAGGAAAACACCAACGCCACATCCGCTGACAATACCCAGCAACCAGGGCGTTACCAGTTTCCTCTGGCGACCCCGGGGCATTGTTACTATCTGGATGTGGTTCCCCCGGATGGCTACACCTTCCCGTCTGCCGTGCCCCCTGCTGCGGCCAAAGCCTTTTTCGCCAATATCTCGGAAAGCTCCTATGGTCTCGGAGGCTATGACCCGGCTGCGGCACCAGTAGGACGGGCATCCGCGCGCTTGGCAGCGGCGAATCACCATGGCG
>NZ_JBNPEC010000012.1:0-15270 GCF_051117345.1 Alcanivorax sp. | reverse complement strand
GGCAAGCCTTTCCCGGAACACGTCCTCACCCGTGACCATATTGTACCGACCTCGAAAGGGGGGCGGGATCGCTGGTCCAATGTGGTCTCTGCCTGCCGGCGCTGTAACCAGCGCAAGGGTAACCGGAGCCTTGAAGATATCGAGATGGATCTACTGGCGATGCCCTATGTGCCGAACATGGCCGAATACCTGGCACTCATAAACAGTCATCGTATCCGCGGTGATCAGATGGCGTTTTTACGTAGCCAGTTTGGCAAGAACAGTCGACTTCTGTGAGGGGGTGATTTCCCATAAATGCTCTTTTTGTTGTATTTGGGTTACATGATGCTTCCCTCATTATTCACGCTGCCTTGAAAGGGTATATAAGAAGATAGTTATTTGTGTGAATTGGGGAATTCATTGATTCGTTATTTTTTGGCGACTCTGTTTGTATTGTTAGGGGCATCTGCCGGAGCACAGCCTCAGTCTGAACAAGCTGCTGCGTTTTATTACGGACCTGACATTCCCTGGCACACCCTCTCTGTTTATGATTTTCCTGTTGTTGAGCCGGATCAGTCCCGTGGCGTACCCGATGCGTTTCGCGAGCAACGCTTTTACGCCTATGTCAGCCTGGGTGAAGTTCTGGCATCGCGCCCGTTTTTTGCAAACCTGAAACCGGAGTGGCTGCTGGGTGAAAACCCGGACTGGGGCTCCCATATTTTCGATCTGTCTTCGCCGAATCTGCGCGACTTCCTCGTTGATAAGGTTGTTGCTCCGCTTTGGGAACAGGGCTACCAGGGATTTTTCTTCGATACCCTGGACAGTTATCAACTGGTAGCCAAGACGCCGGAGCAGCGTGAGCAGCAGCGGCAAGGGTTGGCGGCGTTGATCAACCAGATTGCCCAGCGTTATCCCCGGGCCCGCTTTATTTTCAATCGCGGCTTTGAACTGATGCCACTGGTGGAGGCGCCGGTGGATGCCATTGCGGCCGAGTCTCTCTACCAGCGATGGGAGGCGGGTAAGCAGCGCTATGCGCCGGTTCCCGAGGAAGATCGCCAGTGGTTGCTGAATCAGTTTGCCGCCATGCGTGACCAGTATCAGGTCGATACCATTGCCATTGACTACGCGCCGCCCGCTGAGCGTCAGCAAGCCCGGGAGCTTGCCGGGAAAATTGCTGACCATGGTGTGATTCCCTGGGTCACCAACCCGGAGCTGGACATGCTCGGGCTGGGCATGCGTGAGGTGCTTCCCCGGCAAGTGTTGTTGATCCATGGCGGCAGTAGTGAGCGATTCTGGGAGCTTTCAGATGCGGTGCGTTATGGGCTGATGCCCCTGCAGTTCCAGGGTCTGGTTCCTGATATCCGTGCCATCAATTCCACCATGCCCGCCGGAACCCTGCAGGGACGTTACGCCGGTATTGTTGTCTGGCTGGAAGAAGAAGATCTGGCCGATGCCGATTTTGAGGCCTGGCTGGTGGAGCAAAAAGACGCGGGCATTCCCATTGCCATGCTTGGTTACCCGGCGGTGGACCCGGAGGGCCCCAATGCGCAGGCTTTCGGTTTCGAGGGCCGGCCTACACCCCCGTCACCGCCGACGGTTACCCGTCAGCATGAGGCCATGGGGTTTGAGCTGGCACTGCCCAAACTGATTGAGTTGTCGTCGCCATTGCATAACCCGTCTGCGCAACCCTGGCTGGAGCTTAGCGCCGGGGAGCAGATCTATACGCCGGTGGCGACGGCGCCTTGGGGTGGCTATGCGTTTCAGCCATTCATGATTCGTTCGATATTGCCCGGCGAGAAAGGCGAGGGGCTGGATCGCTGGGTATTTAACCCGCTCACCTTTATTCGTGAAGCGCTGCAACTGCCGGCCATGCCGATTCCGGATGTGACGACGGAAAATGGCCGTCGTTTGCTCTTCGCCCATATGGACGGCGATGGTTTTCCCAGCCTGGCCGAGGTGAAGGGTTACCAGGGACAAACCGATGCCCGGGTATTGCTGGAGGAAGTACTCAAGCGTTTTGAGGTGCCCACCACTATCTCGGTGATTGAGGGGGAAGTGGCGCCCCACGGCCTCTACCCGACAATGTCCGCCGAGCTGGAGCAGATCGCCCGGGAAATGTTTGCGCTACCCCATGTGGAGGCAGCCACTCACACCTATTCCCATCCGTTCTACTGGCACGACGCCCAGCAAATGCCCGGGGAACTGTATGGCCCGGAAGGGCAGTTACGCCTACCTATCCCCGACTACCAGATGGACCCGGTGCGTGAAGTCGTCGGTTCGGCAGAGTACATCAACGATAACCTGCTGGTTGACGGAAAACGTACCCAAATGGTGCTGTGGAGCGGAGATACCATTCCCACTCCCGAAGCCCTGGCTGCGGCCCGCCGGGGCAACCTGTTGAACATGAACGGCAGTGACACCATCATTACTCACAGTGCTCCCACCTGGACGCTGATCAAGGGAATCGGCCTTCCCAAGGGTGACGAATATCAGGTTTATGCGCCCAACCAGAACGAAAACATTTATACCAATGAGTGGAGTGGCCCTTTCTATGGTTTTGAGCGGGTGCTCGAAACTTTCGAACTGACGGAAAGCCCCCATCGTTTCAAGCCGGTGAATATCTATTACCACACCTATATCGCCAGCAAGACAGCAGCGCTGGAATCCTTGCTGAGGGTCTACCGCTGGGCGCAGTCCCAACCGCTGCACCCGGTGTTTGCGTCCGACTATGCCCGCAAGGTGCTGGATTTCAACACCATGGTGATCGCCCGGGATAATGACGGCTGGCGGGTACAAGGCAATGGTGAACTGCGCACCTTGCGACTGCCGGAGGCGCTGCCGGTACCAACCCTGATCAACAGCCGTGGAGTTGCCGGTTACCGGGAAGACGGTCCCGGCCGCTACCTGCATTTGTCCGGCGCTTCCGCCTGGTGGCAGTCCGGTTCAGACTCGTTGCCTTACTTGCAACAGGCCAATGGTCGCCTGACCACATTTGCTCGCAATGACGGCGGCATGCAATTTTCTCTGGCCGGACACACCAACCTGGAATTTGCCATCGGCAATGCCGGTGGTTGTTCCCTCAGTTATCGCGACGAACCACTGACTCCAGTGCGCCGGGAAGGAACCCTCTACCACTACAGGAGTGCGAAGCATGAGCTCGAAGAGCTACGGCTACACTGTTCGCACTGAGCGATTACGGGTTCTCGGCCCCACCGAGTTGCTCGCTTGTCTGTTGCTGATCCTGGTGGTGTGCTGGCTGGCCTTCCCCCGGGATCTGGCGACCACGTTGCGCAATGCGCGCCTGGATGCGGTGACCCTGAGTTATATGCAGGCCTGGCTGAAAGCCAAGCCAGATGACCATGACCTGCGTTTGTTGATGGCCCGAGAGCTGATTGTGCTGGGGCGATTTGACGAAGCCGATTTACAACTCGACCGGGTGGAAGCTGCCGATGCGGGTTACCAGGCACAGGTGCGCTGGCTCAGATTGCAGTGGGATTTCAAGCGGCTGATGGCCATGGAGCCGGAGCTGCGTGAAGCTTCCCGATTGCAGGCCGAGACCCAGGCAAGTGTGCGCAGCCAGGACTGGTCGACGTTAAGCAATGACCAGCGCCGGGAACTGGCGGAAATGGCTCTGGTGCTGGGCGAGGTGCAACAAACCGTGCGCTATTACCGGCTGCTTGCCACTGAGGCCGAACGGCCCGCCTACTGGTATGAAAAAGCCGGACGGGTTCTGTTAGGGCAGGGTAACTACCTGGCATCGGGGCTTGCTTTTAGTGAAGCCATGGAAGCGTCCGCTGATGCGACCGTGCGCAAACAGTATTTTCTTGAGGCGCTGGCGGCACTGGAAGCCGGCAGCCTGCATGACGTGGCGTTGCGCTTTGCGTCCCGCTACGAACATGTTTATTACCAGGATAAGGCCGTGTTGTACCGCCTTATGCGCCTGGCCCAGGCCGGCGGCGACCTGGCCCAGGCCCAGCGCTATGCGGTGCGTTTATTGCGTCTCAATGGCCGGGGAGAGCAGCGATGAAGCGGTTGCTGTTGACTCTGGTATTGCCCTTGCCGTTCCTGTCTGGTGTTGTTCTGGCCCAGGCGCCGGAGCCCTACGTGGAGAGTTATTACGACCACAGTTACGAGGTCTTTGTGGCGGCGGGCAATCTGGGGCGGGCTCGCCAGGTGGTGGACAACGCTCTCTATTGGCGCCCCGACGATATTCGCTGGTGGCAGAGGCTGGCGCAGATCGCCGACTGGCAGGGGGATAGCAGTACTGCCCTGAAAGCGTGGTGGAAAGTGGCGGAAACCACCGATGACCCGCAGGCATGGCAGCAGGTGCGGCAGCGGGCACCGTTGGCCTACGATCACCAACTGACGTTACGGGTTTACAAGGAATTGCTGGAAGTGTCTCCCCGGGACCGTGATCTGCTGGCCACCATCGCCAGGCAATATGAGTTGCTCGGCACACCGGATGAAGGTCTGGATTTCATGGCCGATTGGCATCGACGCTATCCGGGCCAGGCGGTCCTGTGGGAAATGCAGCGTCTGGCCTGGAATCAGAGTGACAGAAAGCAAGCTGCTCGCTACTCACGGCAGTACATGAATCGCTATGGCCCGGAGCGCGAGATGGCATTAAAAGTCTCTCGCTACCATTGGCTTGAGGGTCAGCGTGAGACGGCTTATTCCGATTTACGCAGTGATGCCGAAAGCCTGCCCTATGATCCTGACGTGACTCGTCGTTTGGCGGTTATGGCCAGTGAGCTGGGGCATTGGCAACTGGCCATGGATCATTACCAGACATTGCTGGACCAGGATGACGAGACCCTGGCGGATCTGTATCAGTACATTACTCTGGCCCGCTATTACGATCGCGCCAGAGTGGTGGCGCTGATGGAGCGGGCCTGGCAGCGCAATGGCGATCAGGCTTTTGCCATGGGCGTCCTTTATCAGATGCAGGATGCCGGTCGCTGGCAGGCCATCGACGACTTTCTGCGCCGGTTTAGTGACGCTCAGCGCGAACAACTGCACCAGGATCCGGCCTTTCTGCGTTTTTACGCCAATCTGCTGTTGCGCAAGGGCGAAATGGAAAGGGCCGCGCAGTGGTTGCAGCGGGCGCTGGAACTGGCTCCAGGGGATCGGGAGACCCGCATCGCCTGGTTGTGGCTGCTGGTCGCCAGTGGTGATGATAATCAGCTGGCACAGACCCTTGCCGCCTGGGAAGCCGGTATCCGCCTGGATCGGCGCTACTGGGAAGTGCTGGCCGCCGCTCATATGGCATTGGGTCATGCCGAGCAGGCGGTCCGTTACGAGAGTTGTCTGCTGCAAACGGCTCCCGACGATTGGGAACGGCAATGGCAGTATGGTCAAGCATTGATTGCCGCGGGCCGTGATGGTCAGGCCTGGCCAGTGCTGCGCAATCTGCATCAGCGCTTGCCGTTTCCAGTCAGTGACGATAAGCAGAATCAGTACCGGGATATGCGCCTGGCGCTCAGCCAGCGGTTTGAGGGCGGCGACGCTTCCCTACAACTGGCACAACAGATTCGCCAGCAGCAGGGTGACGACGAAGCCCGTGCCGAATGGTTGGCCCAGTGGGCGCTGGGGCATAGCGAGCCGGAGTTGGCCCGCGCCTGGTATCTGCGTAAGCAGCAGGCCGCCGGTACGCTGCATGCTGGTTCGGCGCTGGCCTATGCCATGCTCAACAACGACCGTGATGCAGTGGCGCAGATTCGTCAGCGCTATGCCGGCCAATTGACGCTATCTGAGCAATTGGGGAGCCAGGTGGAACTGGGCGAGGAACGACGTGCCAGCACGACGCTAATGGCCATGCAGACCGGCTCACCGGAACTGGCTGGCGCCAACAATCAGCAGGAATCCCTGTTGTTGCCCAGTGCTCGCTCCAGCGCCCTGGCGCTGGAACAGCGCCGTCTGGGTGCCTTGCAAATGACGGACTGGACATTTACCCAGAGCCAGCCATTCAGTGACTACAGCACCTTGTCTGCACGCTACCGGCAACGGCAGTTTGACAGTAACGATCGCGCCCAGCTGGATGTGGACGAAGCAGAACAGTGGCTGAGCCTGGAGTGGCACTATCAGCGTGAACGCTATCGTCACCGTTTTTCACTGGGCCAGCGCCAACTGCTGGATAACAGCGAAACCACCGCGGATCTGGAAGTGGCTGGCAACTGGCACTCAGACTGGTCGGCCAGTTGGCGTTACCAGTGGCGGATGCCAGCGGATGAAACCTCCTTGCTACTGTTGGGTGGCTCGCGTACTGGCAGCCAGTTCCAGCTGAATTGGTCGCCCCAATCTACCTGGCAGAGCAGTGTAGATTGGGCGGATTACCAGTATCGTGATCTGAATAGTCAAAACCTGGGGGAGGGCAGCATTATCAATGTGCAAACCACCTGGCGTCCCTGGTTGTCCCGTTTTTCACCAGGCCTTCGCCTGCGCCATACCCGCGCTGATTTTGCCGAAGCCGGGGACAGCATGGCGGAAGTCCGCGCTTTGCTGCCAGTCGGCGCAGACGCTACGCCCTTGCCCGAGGATTACAGCGAATCCGGAGCGTCCCTGCTGCTGGGCATGCCGGATGTGCATATCCGCCCGCATCGCCTGCAGGGGTGGGGAGAAGTGGGTTACGTGAATAACAGCCTGTCCGGTGATGGGTTTATCGGCCGTTTGGGCCTGGCCGGGCCGCTGATCGGTCGGGACGCCTGGCAGCTGTCCCTGGAGCGGCAACTGAATACCGGTGGTAACGATGAAGATAGCTACCGGGCCGAACTGCAATACAGGATTTACTACTAGGAGCATGAGATGAAACAGGTTGTTGCTTTGTTGCTGGCGCTGATGCTGGCCAGTTGCACCCATGTACGCAGTAGTCAGGGAGTGTCACTGGACGCGGAAGGTACCTGGCTGGTGTTGCCGTTGGTAAACCGCACCGCCACCCCCCAGGCCGGACTGCGGGCAGCGGCCATCGTGGAATCCGTGCTTTACCGGCAGGGTGTGACGGCGGTGGACAGTTATCCGGAAACCGGTAATGACGGCCTGTTATTCGAGGCGTCTTCTTCCGCTAACCGGGAAAAAATGGATCGTTGGGTGCAGTCGCAATCGGCCCAGTATGTGGTCAGCGGCGTGGTGCATGAATGGCGCTACAAGACCGGCGTGGATGGCGAACCAGCGGTGGGCGTGATGCTGGAAATCCGCGAACTACCTTCCGGTAATATCGTCTATAGCGGCACAGGTGCTCGTGCCGGTTGGGCAAGAACGTCGCTCAGCCAGACCGGGCAGAAAGTCATCGACAAGCTGCTGGCTCCGGTCATTCGCTGATGCGAAAGTGGCTGGCTAACACCGTCATCCCCGCCCTGGTGGCGCCGCCGGCAAGACCATTCTGGGTGGTGCTTGAGGCAGTGCTGTTGACCCTGGTGGCAGTGGCCATGGGGCTGTGGTTGCGTTCCGAGGATCCCCTGGCGCTGGATGCCAACTTCCGCTGGGGCCTGTTCGTGCCCATCCTGGTATCGTTGCGTTACGGCAGCCTGGCCGGTGTGTTTGGCATGTTGTGCCTGCTGGCCAGCTGGTTTGTGCTCCGCAAAATGGGTTTTTATGCGGACTGGGATTTCCCTGAAGGGACAATGCTTGGCGGTTTCATTCTCAGCCTGGTCTGCGGTGAGTTTGCGGACCTCTGGCGGGTGCGCCTGCAGCGTGCGGAAAGTGCCGCCAGTTATGCCCTGGAACGTTTGCAGAACCTGACCCAGCGTCATGTGCTGTTACGCCTTTCCCATGACCGCCTGGAAGAGAATCTGCTGGTCAGGCCCTACACCGTTCGCGACGCCCTGTTCCGGCTGCGTGATCTGACTCTGGATGAAAGCGATAGCAAAATACTGCCGGCGGCGGATGATCTTATCAATCTGCTGGCAGAGTACTGCCAGTTGCAGCGCGCGGCGCTGTATCCGGTAGTCGAGGGCAAGGTGAGTGGACAGGCCGCAGCTCTGCTGGGTGAAAATAAACCCCTGGACCCGGACGATGCCTTGCTTAACCACGCTTTGGACGCCGGCATGCTCGCCCATGTGCAGCAGCATACCCAGGATGACGCTTATGTGGGCCGCTATCTGGTGGCGGCGCCGGTGACCAACAGTGCCGGGGAAATGATCGGTGTGCTGGTGGTGGAGCGGTTGCCGTTCCTGTCCATGAATTATGAAAACCTGCAGTTGCTGTCTGTATTGCTGAATTTTTATGCGGATGTGGCTCACTACGGGGAAGAGGTGGACAGCCTGCTGGATACCTGGCCCGGCCTGCCTACGCGCTTTGCCAGTGAACTGACAGCACTTTCCCGATTGCGCGGTGAAGCGCGGGTAGACACGGCCCTGGCCCTGTTTGTGGCCGACGACAGCGAACAGGCTGCGCAGATTCTGGAAGCGCTGGCGCGTGGTCTGCGCAGTCTGGATCTGGCCTGGTGGGTTCATGACAACGTGCTGATGATCATGATGCCGATGACCGGGGATTCCAGTCTGGAAGGGTTTGTACTGCGCACGGAAAAATGGCTACAGGAGGATTATGCCTTCTTCAGCCTCCGCCAGGCCGGGGTGAAGTACTACCACCGGCTTCTGGATGAACGCGATTGCGCCGATCAGCTCAGTGAGTTGCTGGGGGTGGCCGGTGTCTAGCTGGAAGCTGCTTATCTATGCGATCAGTGCCGAGCTGGGCTCCCTGCTGCTGTTGCTCAGCAAGAACAGTTCGTTGTCCTATTTTCTGCTTTATCTGGTCGCCCATGGTCTGGCGTCGGCCTTGTTGTCCGCCGTGGCGTGGAGCTTTCTTCCCAGCCGTTTTCGGCAGCCGAAAGTGTTTTCTCTGGCACTGATTTTTTCCTTTGCCTTTTTTATCCCGGCCATCGGTCTGTTGACCATTGTCGGTGGCATTGCCCTGGGGGTGATGTTGCCAGCGCTGTTCATGCCGCTGCCTTTTTCCCAGGTAGCGAAGCCCTATTTTACGCCGGTGAACAATCAGCACACGGCAGGCTTCCGGCAGATTGATTTGAAAACCCTGCTCACCAGTGAGACGGCGCCCAATGCGTTGCGTATTCAGGGAATGCTGGTACTCAAAGACATGCCCGGACGCATTACCGGTCGCTTGCTGCGCGATTCGCTGGGGGATTCCTATGAGGATTTACGCCTGCTTGCCTACGGCATTCTCGACCAGAAGGAAAAGGATATAACCCGCGATATCGACCGAGTGCTGCAGTTGCTGGAGCGCGCCAAGGAGTCGCGTCGCTATCGTCTTGCCCGGCGCCTCGCAGAATTGTATTGGGAGCTGAGTTATCAGGATCTGGTACGCGGTGACATCATGACCCTGACCCTGGAGCGGGCGAGTTTCTATGCCGATATGGGCTTGATGGAATCCCCCGAGGATGCCGGGCTGTGGTTGCTGCGCGGGCGAATCAAGATGGCCCAGGAGAAGCTGGGTGAAGCTCAGGAATCACTGGTGTTTGCCCGTCGGCTGGGGTTGTCGCCGGCCCAGGTGAATCCCTGGCTGGCAGAAATCGCCCTGCAACGCCGGCAACTGCCCATGGTGCGTTTGCTGATGGAACAGATTCCGGAGGGCAGTCAGTTTACTGCCCTGAATAACTCCGTGGAGTACTGGAGGGGCTATGGCGCTGCCCAGAGCGGATAAGGCGGACATCTGTCTGTTGCTGGAAGGGACCTTTCCCTATGTCAGCGGCGGGGTGTCTAGCTGGGTAAACCAGATCATTCGTGGTTTTCCCGAATATACTTTTGCCTGCTGTTTTATCGGTAGCCGCCCGGAAGACTATGGCGAGATGAAATACACCCTGCCGGACAATGTGGTTCATCTGGAAGTGCATTATTTGCATGACTTCCAGCGTGGCGCGCAGAAAAAACCGCAGCAGGGTGATCGTGACGCTTTTCATCGATTGCGGCGCTTCCATGAGCTGATGCGCTCCGGGAAACATTCAAAGGAAAGGGCCACGCTGTTGGGTGAGACCCTCGATGGGCTGGGTGAGGGATGCTGTTATTCCGAAGACGCGTTTCTGCATAGCCGGGCAAGTTGGGATTTCATTTCCGATGCCTACCGACAGTACAGCCGGGACCCGTCTTTTGTGGATTATTTCTGGACGGTTCGCATCATGCATGCACCGTTGTGGGTACTGAATGACATTGCCAGCAACCTGATTCCGGCGCGCATGTATCACACTATTTCCACCGGTTATGCCGGCTTTCTGGGTGCCATGCTGAAACGGCGCACGGGCAAGCCTCTGCTGCTTTCCGAGCATGGCATTTACACCAAGGAACGCAAGATTGATTTGTTCCAGAGTGAATGGATCAGCGATAACCGCGGGCTGGTGGAAAAGAACAACGCGGAAATGGCGTACTTTCGCGAGAAATGGGTTAACTTCTTTACCGAGCTGGGCCGCGAGTGTTACCAGTCATCGAACCGCATCGTGGCCCTGTACGAACGCAACCGGCAGCGGCAGGTGGAAGACGGTGCCCCCACCGAACGCACACTCAATATTCCCAACGGCATCGACCTGCCACGCATGGAAAAGGTCCGTGCCGCCCGGGGTGAAGAGATACCCCAGACCGCCTGCCTGATCGGCCGGGTAGTGCCCATCAAGGATGTAAAAACCTTCCTGCGCGCCATGCGCACTCTGGTTAACGAGATACCGGACGCCAAGGGCTGGATTGCTGGTCCCGAGGATGAAGACAAGGAATACGCCGCAGAGTGTCGTTCTCTGGTGAGTAGCCTGGGCCTGGAAAAGAACGTGGAATTTCTCGGCTTTCAGAAAATCGACGAGTTGCTGCCAAAAGTGGGAGTGGTGGTGCTCAGCTCCATCAGCGAAGCCCTGCCGCTGGTGTTGCTGGAGGGTTTCGCCGCGGGTGTGCCGGCGGTGTCCACGGATGTGGGCTCCTGCCGTCAACTGATCGAAGGGCTGGATGAAGACGATCGGGCGTTTGGCCAGGCCGGTTCCGTGGTGGGCATTGCCGATCCGGAAGCCCTCGGCAAGGCGGTGGCCAAGTTGCTCAGTGATCCGCCGGCCTGGCACGAAGCGCAGCAGGCCGGCATTCGTCGGGTGGAAACCCTGTATACCCAGCAGCAGATGTTTGGCTCCTACCGTGAGCTGTATCAGGGCCTGCTGGAAGGGGAAAGCTGATGGCGGGTATCGGCTTCGAACTGCGAAAGCTGCTGCGCAAGGATACCTTACTGGGCCTGATCCGCGCCTACGCCTATGCCGGCGTGATCAGCTCCGGGCCCTGGGTGCTATCGATTATCGGCATCCTGATCATCGGTATTTTCAGCCTAGGTGCGGTGGTACCGGATATCGCCGTGTCTCAGTTCCAGGTCACGGTGACGTATCTGATCGCGATCAGCCTGGTGCTCACCGGTACCGTGCAACTAGCGTTTACACGTTTCTGTGCTGACCGCGCCTTCGAGAAGCGCGAAGATCTGATTCTGCCCAATTATGGCGGTGTCACCCTGCTGGTAACGGTAATTGCCGGGGTGCTGTCGTTAGCGGCGGCGGTGTTCCTGTTTCCGGAACAGAGCATCCTGTTTCGGGTGTTGATGGCGGCCAGCTTTGTGGTGCTGTGCAATATCTGGATCGCCACCGTGTTCCTGTCGGGTATGAAACAGTACAAGGCGATACTGGTGCTGTATGCCCTCGGTTACGGGATTACCGTGGTGGGCGCCCTGTTGCTGCGTTTTCTTGATCTGGAAGGGCTGTTGCTCGGGTTTCTGCTCGGCCAGGTGACCTTGCTGGCCGGCATGCTGGTATTGATCGTGCGTGGCTATCCGGCGCTCAGCATGGTGTCCTTCGAGATGTTCGGCCCCCGTTACCTGTACCCCAGCCTGATGCTGGTGGGTTTTTTCTACAACGCCGGGGTATGGGCGGACAAGGCCATGTTCTGGTTTTACAGCGGCACCGGCAGCGAGGTGATCGGTCCGTTGCGCGCCTCGCTGATCTATGACATTCCGGTGTTCCTGTCCTACCTGTCGCTGATTCCCGGCATGGCTGTGTTTCTGGTGCGTATGGAAACCGACTTTGTGGAGTACTACAGCAATTTCTATGATGCGGTGCGTGAAGGCGGCTCGTTATCCTATATTGAGGAGATGCGTAACCAGATGGTGTTCGTGATCCGCCAGGGGATCTTCCAGATCCTCAAGATCCAGGCCATCTCGGCCCTGGTGATTATGGTGGCTGGCGCCCAGATCTTCGCGGCTCTGGGGATCACCGACCTGTACCTGCCGTTGCTGAAAGTGCAGTTGGTGGCCACAGCCTTACAGGTGGTGTTCCTGGCCATCATCAATGTGTTTTGTTACCTGGATCAACGTCGCATGCTGGTGCTGCTCACCGGTCTGTTCTTCGTGTTGAACGTGATCTTTACCGGCATCAGCCTGTACTTGGGCCCGCAGTTCTTCGGCTTCGGGTTCCTGCTGTCGCTGGCGGTGTGTGTGATGCTGGGATTGTGGCTGGTGAACCGGAAGATGGGGGAGTTGGAGTACAGCACATTTATGCTGCATTGAGCTACGAGCTACGAGCTACGAGCTACGAGCTACGAGCTACGAGCTACGAGCTACGAGCTACGAGCTACGAGCTACGAGCTACGCTCGTTGGATAGGGAAAGGCCAAGAAGTTCCCACGAAATCGGTGTTCTCTACGAAGCCGCTGTAGGAACGGAGCGCAGCGGAGTAACGCACGTAGTTCCGTGCGGCCCGAAGGGTGAGCGAAGCGAATAACCTATGCTTGCATGGCGAACCGTGCGAAGCACGGCATCGTCCGCAGGACGATCAAAGCTAGAAGCTAGAAGCAAAAAAAACGGCGCCAAAAGGCGCCGTGAATAGTTTGGCTCGGGAGAGCTATCACGGAGTAGAAACTCCGGAGTCGATGGATGGGACCTCATCGACGCCTGGCATTATGTGGACAGTTGTTCGCCGAAACATTCGCTTTGTAGACTTTCTGTTTAGCCCGCCAGGTCAATTTTTGCACGAAAGTGCATATAAGCCCTCAAGTCATGGTTTTCGCGGCATCAGCCCGCAGGCACGAAGATGCTCCTGCCACAGGGTTACATGGCGCTCCAGCGCACGCTCCATGCGGCTTTCCACCCCGCTCGGGCCGAAGTAATGTTGCCGCCAGCGGGTAAAAGGGGCGGGGGGCGAATCCAGCAGACCGTTCATCTGTTCGAGGCTGTCAGCCAGTGATTGGCGCTGGCGGCGGCTTTCTGCCAGCGCCTTTTGCACTTTTGGTGCCCACACCTTGTCCAGCACATTACGCAGACGTCGAGCCCGGGTACTGGCCTGATTGCGGGGGCAGAGGCGCTGTGAATCAATGCCCTCCAGCAGCCGGTTGCCCCGTTCCAGTTCCCGCAATGAAAGCGCCATGCGCCGCAGGAGATACCCGCCAGCCTGATTGCGGGCCAGGGTTTCCAGCAGCGGTTCCAGATTTAGCGGCGTCACGGCGCCGCTTTGCTTGTGCTCGACCAGGGTGTGGCTCAGTTGCTGCAGGCTCTGCAGGGCGGCGCTGGCGGCGCCCACACTGGCGGAGGGTGACTGGCTGAAAAATCGCCGCATCTCCTCGCTGGCGGTGAGCACATTCCAGTACAGGGGCGGCAGTGCGGCTTCCTTTTCGGCCACCACCTGCGACATAACGTTGACCAGCTCCGGGTCATCCAGCGCCTGTTCCTCCAGGCAGGTGCGAGCCCGCCGGATAAAGGCCAGCTCATGGCTCAGCCGCAGGGAATCTGCCTGCAGCTTGCCCAGGGCACTGTTGCGCTGGCTGATCAGTTCCATCAGGCGGCAGTGTCGTAGCTCCAGATAGTCGAGCAGGTCCACCCGGTGTTCCGGTAGCGGCAGCCGTAATTCCCGGGCACCGGGGTAGGCCAGCAAGGGCAGCGGGTCCCGCGCGGGAAGCTCCTGTCGGGTCAGCCGGGCAATCCGGCTCAGGTAGTCCTCCCAAAGCGCCTCATCCGGGTCCTGCGGGACCAGCCACCAGACGACAAGAAGTGAAGCGATGGCCAGGGCCGCCAGTGCCCAGCCGGTTTTTTTCTGCATCACGACGGCACTCCGTTTGGCCCGGTGTTTGAGTTTTGCCAAACCGTTGACACTGCGGTGGATCTGACCACGCATTGCAGGACGGTTGTGCTATGTTTGGCCTGATCATCAATTTGCATTGGAAGCGTATTATGCCAACGAGGGGATTGCCGTTTTTCCGGTTACTGATGCTGAGCCTGGCATTGTCACTGGGCGCCTGTGATACCGGAGAGAAGGGGGACAGTGACGTACCACCCAAACAGGATAAAGCGGCCACGCAAACCACGCAGCCCGAACAGGCGCAGCTGGATGACCGCTGGCAGGCTCACCTGGCGTCTGCCCCCTCCGGGGTGATCAGTGCCCGGGCGCCGCTGGTGGTGCGCTTTAACCACCCGGTTGTCGCTGCAGGCAAGCTTGGTCAGCCGGCCTCCGGTGTCGCCCGGCTGGTGCCGGAAATGCCGGCAGAAATACGCTTTACCGCTGAAGACCGGCTGGAAATTCGCCCTTCGGAACCGCTGCCTGCCGGCGAACCGCTGACTCTGATGCTTTATGCCCAGGGTCTGGAAGGCGTGGATGAAACACTCCCCACCGCGGAATTCCCGTTGCAGGTAATGCGCCAGCAACTGAGTCTGACGGTGCAGTCTCTGTTGCCGGCCGAGACCGGTGAACAAATGGTGCTCACCGGGAGCCTGGAAACCCGGGATCTGGCCGAGGCCGAGGCGGTGGAGAAAAGCCTTCGCGCCAGCCAGGACAATCAAAGCCTGCCGGTAAACTGGGAACACGACAAGGCCGGTTTCCGCCATGGATTTACCGTTTCCGGCATCCGCCGGGGTGACCAGGCCAGCCAGGTAACCCTAAGCTGGGATGGCTCGCCCCTGGGTGTAGAGAACCAGGGCGAGCGCCATTACAACGTCCCGGCAGTAGCGGCCTTTGAAGTCACCAATGTGCGGGCAGTGAACTACCCCAAGCCCCATGTTGAGGTGAATTTTTCCGAGGCCCTGCAAGGTTCGCAGAATCTCAGCGGTCTAGTCACCCTGAACGGCAAGCCGCCACGCCTGGAAGTGGACGGCAGTCGCCTGCGGGTCTATCCCCAGGATGACAAGGAAGAGGATGTGGCCCTGGTGATCGATGCTGGCCTGCGCTCCGCCAGCCATGGCCGGCTGGCGGAAAAGCTGGAAAAAACCGTCACCCTGATGATGACCAAACCCGGCGTGCGCTTTGTCGGCAAGGGCACCATCCTGCCGGATGGCAAGCAGCTCAGCGTGCCCT
>NZ_JBNPEC010000203.1:0-15428 GCF_051117345.1 Alcanivorax sp. | reverse complement strand
AGGCCCGTCTCCCCGGTGGGGGAGAGGGCACCCGGATCCCACAGGGAATCCGGGTAAGCCAGGGCAGACAGCAGGCGCCAGTCAAAGCCGCTGTTGCCTTCCGCCTTGCGGAACAGTTCCTCATAGCGGGGCAGGCGGTCTTCCAGGTGGCGCATGAAGCTGCGTGCTGCATACAGATTGAACTGCTCCACATGGCCGTAGAAACGGTCTTCCAGCTTTGCAGTAGTGCCGTTGGCCTTGGCCTGGGTCAGGTAGCGCTGGGCCGCCAGGTACAGGCTCTGATCATCCTTGGGGTTGAACGCCCAGGCCAGCGACATGTCGGTGGCGGCGGTGTAATCGGCAATCAGTTCGGGCCACAGGGCGCGCTGCAGGGAATAGGTGTTGGAATGGATCAGGGTGTAATCCACCTGGCCGTCTTCCACCAGAGCCAGCAGCTGTTCCGGGCTGGCGTCTTCCACTTCCTGGAATTCCAGGCCCGGATTTTCCAGTTGCGCCTTTATCAGCAGTTCCGCGTGGCTGGAGCCGGCGGCCACAGCTACCCGTTTGCCCGTCAGGTCTTCCATGTCACGGATGCGCGGGGTGTCCAGACGGCGCACCACCAGGGAATCCACTTTCTGATAGTCGGTGGTGAAATGCAGGCTCTCGCTGCGTTCTGCGGTGGCCACCAGGCCGGCCGCTGCCATATCGGCAGTGCCTTTACGAATGGCATAACGGATATAGGAGGGATCATCGGATTCCAGCATGCGCAGCTCTACGCCCAGGCTGTCGGCAAAGCCCTTGGCCAGCTCGTATTCCATGCCGGTATAACCGTGCTGGTCCTGATAATAGGTGGTATTGGATGGACGGGTCATGACCACCAGCTCACCGCGGGTCATTACCCGTTCCATGGCGGTGGGAGTGGGGCGCATGGCGAGCATCATGCCCAGTACGCTGAACAGGGCCAGCGAGGCCAGTAGATGCTTACTGTGTCGAAAGAAAACCGTCATCCTTGGTGTACCTCTGTCAGGTTGTCCAGACAGGTCGATACTGCTACCGCCGACCGGTTAGGGATTGTTTGATCCCCTGCCTGTGATCTATATCACGTAAAAGTGGCGCAACTCTATCAGTGGCAAATGGCTGTTATGTAAAGCTTTGTCGAACAATTGAGCGTTTTATGCACAAATGCGACAAGTCCGGAAGAGAGCATTAAATTGCTTATAAGACAGGTGGCGTAGGTGATTACCCCATGGCGTAGGACAGGGCTGACAAGGATGAAATTGGCCGTCGCAGGAGGCTGCGAGCGGCGGGCAAATCCCGTATCATTGCGACCCTGAATTTAAAGCACCACCTCTACCCCCACTGGTAATCATATAAGGCGCACTATGCTGATCCTCTCCGGAAGCCCGGCCCTGTCCGCATTTCGTAAGGAAAAACTGCTGGAGTCCCTGACGGGCATTTCCGCGATCTCTGCCCGCTACGTGCATTTTGTGGCGCTCAAGTCGCCACTCAGCAATGAGCAGCAACAGGTGCTGGAAGGGCTGTTGCAATACGGTCCCAGCCTGGAAGAGGACGATGTGGATGGGCAGCGCTTTGTAGTGGTGCCGCGCCCGGGCACCATTTCGCCCTGGTCGTCCAAGGCCACGGATATCTGCCACAACGCGGGCCTGACCCAGGTGGAGCGGGTGGAGCGGGGCATCGAATACCGACTGGCCGGTGACGGAGAGCGGTCTGCTTTGGCGTCAGCCCTGCACGATCGCATGGTGGAAGTGGTGCTGGCAGAGCTGGAAGATGCCGAAGCCCTGTTCTCTCATCACGCCCCCCGCGAGCTGACCACGGTGGATGTGATCGGCGGTGGTCGAGAAGCGCTGGAAACGGCCAACAGCGAGCTGGGCCTGGCTCTGGCCGATGACGAGATCGATTACCTGGTGGAGCGTTTTACCGCCCTGGGCCGCAACCCGTCCGACGCGGAGCTGATGATGTTCGCCCAGGCGAACTCCGAGCATTGTCGCCACAAGATTTTCAATGCGGACTGGACCATTGATGGTGAAGAGCAGGAGCTGAGCCTGTTCGGCATGATCCGCAACACCTACAACAATGCCCCCGAGGGCGTGTTGAGTGCCTACAAGGACAACTCCTCGGTGGTAGCCGGGCCGGTGGCTGACCGGTTCTTCCCGGTAGCAGGCAGCGAAGAGTACCAGTTCGTCAACGAACCGGTGCACCTGCTGATGAAGGTGGAAACCCACAACCATCCCACCGCTATTGCTCCCCATCCGGGCGCGGCCACTGGCTCCGGCGGCGAGATCCGTGATGAGGGCGCCACCGGTCGTGGCTCCAAGCCCAAGGCAGGCTTGAACGGTTTCTCCGTATCCAACCTGAATATCCCCGGCTTCGAACAGCCTTGGGAAAAGCCCTACGGCAAGCCCGGTCGCATTGCCTCGGCACTGGATATCATGATTGAAGGCCCCATTGGCGCCGCAGCGTTCAACAACGAATTCGGTCGTCCTAACCTGTGTGGTTACTTCCGCACCCTGGAAATCCAGGCGCCGGGTGTGAATGGCGATGAGCTGCGTGGTTATCACAAGCCGATCATGATTGCCGGTGGCCTGGGCAATATCCGTGACGGCCATGTGGAAAAGAACCCGATCCCTGCCGGTGCCAAGATCATCGTGTTGGGTGGTCCGGCCATGCTTATTGGTCTGGGCGGTGGGGCGGCAAGCTCCATGGCCTCCGGCGAGTCCGACGAGACCCTGGATTTTGCCTCCGTGCAGCGGGACAACCCGGAAATCGAGCGCCGGGTGCAGGAAGTCATTGACCGCTGTTGGGCCCAGGGCGACAACAATCCCATCGTCTCCATCCACGATGTGGGCGCCGGTGGCTTGTCCAATGCCTTGCCGGAGCTGGTCCACGATCACGACATGGGGGCCAAACTGGAGCTGCGCGAAATCCCCAGCTCCGAGCCCGGCATGAGCCCGGTGGAGATCTGGTGCAACGAAGCCCAGGAGCGTTATGTCCTGGCGGTGATGCCGGAAGACGTGGATCGCTTCGATGCCATCTGCCAGCGCGAGCGCACTCCCTATGCGGTGCTGGGTGAAGCGACCAGTGAAGAACATCTGACGGTCAGCGACGAGCACTTCGGCAAGGCGCCGGTGGATCTGCCCATGGACCTGCTGTTCGGCAAGCCGCCGAAAATGCAGCGCAGCTTCGACCGGGAAGATTTCCTGCGCCAGACGTTCACCACCGACGGCATTGATCTGAAAGAGGCTGGCGAGCGGGTGCTGCGTCTGCCGACAGTGGCATCAAAAAGTTTCCTGATCACCATTGGTGACCGTTCCATCACCGGCCTGGTTCATCGTGACCAGATGGTTGGGCCCTGGCAGGTACCGGTGGCCGATTGTGCGGTGACCGCCACCGGTTTCAACCAGAACACGGGTGAAGCCATGGCCATGGGCGAGCGCACCCCGGTGGCCCTGGTGGACGCGGCAGCATCCGGTCGCATGGCGGTGGCTGAATCCATCACCAATATTGCCAGCGCCCATATCGGTGATCTGGGCCAGATTCGTCTGTCCGCCAACTGGATGGCCGCTGCCGGCCACCCGGGCGAGGACCAGGCCCTGTTCGACACTGTGAAAACCGTGGGCATGGAGCTGTGCCCGCAGCTGGGTATCGCCATTCCGGTGGGCAAGGATTCCCTGTCCATGCGTACTGTGTGGAACGAAAAGGGCATCGACAAGAGTGTTACCGCGCCCCTGTCCCTGGTTATTTCCGCGTTTTCCACGGTCACCGATATCGACCTGACCGTCACCCCGGAACTGAAAACCGGCGTGGACAGCGAACTGCTGCTGGTGGACCTGGGCCGTGGCCAGAACCGCCTGGCGGGCTCTGCGCTGGCTCAGGTGTTCGGTAAGGTCGGCGATGTGCCGCCGGACCTGGACGACGCCAAGGATCTGATCGCTTTCTTCGAAGTGACCCAGCAACTGCTGGCCGAGCGCAAGCTGCTGGCCTACCACGACCGCTCCGACGGTGGCCTGTTTACCACCCTGGTGGAAATGGCCTTTGCCGGTCGCACCGGCCTGGATATCAGCCTGGATCATATTGCCGGTGATAATCCGGAAGCGGTGGCGGCGCTGTTTGCCGAAGAACTGGGTGCCGTGTTGCAGATCAGCCCGGCTGACAAGGACGAAATCCTGACCCGCTACGCTAAAGCCGGCCTCAGCCAGTGTGTTTACAGCCTGGGCCAGCCGGACGGTGACGATGTGATTCGCCTGCGCCTGGGTGGCGGTATTCTGCTGGAAACCCCGCGCCGGGAACTGCAGCGTATCTGGGCAGAAACCAGCTACCAGATCCAGTCCCTGCGTGATAACCCGGATTGTGCTCGCCAGGAATTCGAGGCCATCCCGGATAACAACAATCCGGGCCTGAATGTACGCCTGACCTTCGACATGACCGAGAACCCGGCGGCGCCCTATATCAACCCTCCATCTATCAACACGGGTGCCAAGCCGAAGATGGCGATCCTGCGCGAGCAGGGCGTCAACGGCCAGACCGAAATGGCGGCGGCGTTCGACCGTGTGGGCTTCTCTGCCATCGACGTTCACATGAGCGATCTGTTGGCAGGGCGAGTGCAACTGGATGACTTCAAGGGCCTGGTGGCCTGTGGCGGTTTCTCCTACGGGGATGTGCTGGGCGCCGGCGGTGGCTGGGCCAAGACGGTGCTCTACAATCCGGAGCTGCGCGAAGCCTTCAATCGCTTCTTCTTCCGCGAAGACACCTTTGCGCTGGGTGTGTGTAACGGCTGTCAGATGCTGTCCCACCTGAAGGATCTGATTCCCGGTGCCGAGCACTGGCCGCGCTTCGTGCGCAACCTGTCCGAGCAGTTTGAGGCGCGTACCTCCCTGGTGGAAATCCAGGATTCCCCGTCCATCCTGCTCAAGGACATGGCTGGTACCCGCATTCCCATCGCCGTAGCCCACGGCGAAGGCCGGGTAGAGCTGGGCGATGAAGCCCTCAATCGCAACATCGAGCAGCGTCTGGTGGCCCTGCGCTATGTGAATGGTCAGGGCAACCCGGCGGAACAGTACCCGGCGAACCCCAACGGCTCGCCCCAGGGGGTGACCGGTTTCACCACCAGCGACGGTCGCGTCACCATCATGATGCCGCACCCGGAGCGGGTGTTCCGCGTACTGCAAAACAGTTGGATCCCGGACGACTGGCGCGGCCACGAAAACGGTCCCTGGCTGCGGATGTTTGCCAATGCGCGCAAGTGGGTCGGGTAAAAGCAGTGAACCGTTAATAGTGAACAGTTAACAGCTGGGATCGAAAGCTGAAGAGAGAGAGGCGGAAATGGCTTGGCTGTTTCCGCCTTTTTTATGTCCTTTTATGAGCTTGAGCTGACGAGTCGCTACCCTCAGAATCAAACGCTTGTTTAGATTCACTGTTAACTATTCACTACTCGCAGGTGTTCTGTGTCTGAAAAAACCTTCGGGCCTTTTGAGTTGCAAAAGGCCTACAACAACGAGCCTGTGCCTGCGGATTTTGTTGAGCGTCGGCGTATCAGTGCTGCCATGCAGACCCTGGCGGAGCGGTTGATCCGGGCTGAGGGGGATATTGATACTCTGAGTGGCTGGGCCGATCAGCTGGAAGTGCTGGTGGCAACGGTGGGGGAACCGGATCGTCGTGATACCCGGGCTTCCAATCGCAAGCTGTTCACCGGCTCGGCTACCGCCGAGGATATCTTCCATATGATGGATTACGACCCGGTGGGTGGACCGTCCAATCCCATTGCTCCCCAGGTGGAATGGCTGCAGGAAGACCAGAACGGCATTGAAGGGGCGCTGCGTCTGGGCCTGCAATACCAGGGGCCCCCGGGGCGGGTGCACGGCGGCGTGATCGCCTGGCTGCTGGACGCGGCCCTGTCCCGGGCCTTGCATGCGGCCTTCCGGTTGGGAGTCACCGGTACCTTGAATATTCGCTACCTGGCAGCCACGCCTATCGAAGACACTATCCATTGCCGGGCCCGGATCACCGGCCAGGAAGGGCGCAAGATTTTTGTGGAAGGTGGCATCTGGCACGGTGACACCCAGACGGTCAGCGCGGAAGGTATCTGGCTGACACCAAAGAGTCTGGGGTAGCCATGAGCGAACAACGTTATCACTTCCGTGACATTCTGGTGGCGGAAACCCCGGCGCCTTCGCCTCGGGCTCTGCTGCACCGGGAGCTCGGCCAGGAGCTGGTTGGACTGACCGAGCAGGTGCTGCGTCTGGATGCCCCGGAGGACAAGCTTCACGAGTACATCGAACACATTCGCCAGCTGCGTGCGGATCTGGCCCAGTATGGCCAGCGGGACTACAACGGCATCCTCCAGCGGTTGCTGGCGGGGGAAGGCTCCGACGATGATGTGACCGATCTGGTGGATTTCGAGATCCTCTCCGGCAAGGCCTCTCCCATGTCGCCACCGCTGGAGTTGTGGCTGGACGGGGATCGGGTCCGTGGCCGCGCCACCTTCGGTCTGGCCTTTCAGGGGCCGCCGGGGCGGGTACACGGTGGTGTCCTGTCCCTGGCGCTGGATATGCTGATGGCGAAAACTCAGGATTTCGTGCGTCAGATCGGCATGACCGGTACTCTCAATATTCGCTATCTGGCCGGTACGCCGATTAACACACCGGTGGAGTTTGAAGCCCGGCTGATCAGCCTGGAACGGCGCAAACTGCGTTGTGAGGGCAGCGTCTGGGTCAACGGGCAACAGACCGTCGCCGCCGAAGGCATCTGGATTTCTGCCTACGGCGATTACGCTTTGAAGCCGGAGTTTGCCGGGCTGGCGGAGTCACAAGTTGAAAGCTGAAAGTTTCAAAGCGCGGGCGAGGCTTCTGGCAATAATAACAGGCCGTGCCCGCGCTTCTGGCAGCGCGCTAACAAGGAGCCAGCAATGGACGAGCTGTATTACAAACTGTGCTTTTACGTGCCCACCAGCCATGTGGAGCAGGTAAAAAACGCCATCTTCGAAGCTGGCGCCGGGCATATCGGCGATTATGATTCCTGTTGCTTTCAGACCCTGGGGCAGGGCCAGTTCCGTCCCCTGGAAGGCAGCAATCCCTACATCGGCGAGACCGGCGGAGAGTTGGAAGTGGTGGAGGAGTATCGGGTAGAAACGATTTGCCCAGCCTCGCAGGTGCAGAGCGTCGTCAGTTCCCTGCGCTTGGCGCATCCCTACGAAGAGCCCGCCATTGATCTGTGGCGCCTGGAACCGTTGCCGGGGTGAAGTAATGTCTGATGCTGGATGCTCGGCGCCGGACTACGAAAAGGGCAATGCCTTTTGTGGGAAGCGATGCTTGCATCGCGAATAAGGGGGCACTGCCAACATCTTCGCGATGCAAGCATCGCTTCCCACAAAAACAACAAAACCGGGCTCTGGCCGTCAGTCGTCCTTGGTCAGGTGCTTCTTCCCGATCGGTGGCACTTCCTGAATGCGTACCGGGTACAGATCACGCTTGAGATCGTCGATATAGAACTTGAGGGTGCGCCCCACCACCGGGAAGGCCAGCTCATCCCAGGGGATTTCATCCAGGCCGAACAGGCCCGCATCGCTGCTTTCCTCGCCCACGTCGTACTTTCCATCTTCCAGTTTGCCGAGAAAGAACACGTAGACCTGGTTGATATGGGGCAGGTTGAAGACGGTATACAGATCGCCGATGGCGACCGTGGCACACGCTTCTTCCCAGGTTTCCCGGGCGGCGCCTTCCTGCAGTGTTTCGCCGTTTTCCATATAGCCGGCGGGCAGGGTCCAGTAGCCCTTGCGCGGCTCGATGGAGCGTTTGCACAGCAGCACCTTGCCTTCCCACAGGGGGATGGCGCCGACCACGATCTTGGGGTTCTGGTAGTGGATGGTCTGGCAATCGGGGCACCAGTAGCGGGGCCGGTTGTCCCCTTCCGGAATGCTGAAACCGATCTGGTCGCTACCGCAGTGACTGCAGAATTTCATGAAACCTCTCGCTCCGGACGCGGCAAAAACCTGATGATACAGGAGAATCCCCGGCGGCCCCATCTGCCCAGTGGTGATGTTACTGTCACCACAGGCTTGCCGCCGACGGCTCGGCTGTTCAAACTACCGTTTGAATTAAATGCACGACAGGAGAAGGCTGTGCTCGATCAGCTCAGGCAGCGATTGCCGGATTACAAACGCACGGAGCTGCCGCTGGCACTGCCAGAGGCGGCGGTGCTGATGCCGCTGATTGATGATCCGGAGCCGCGCCTGATCCTGACCGTGCGCTCCAGTACCATGCCTACCCATGCCGGTGAGGTGGCGTTTCCCGGGGGTAAGCGGGACCCAGGCGACAAGAGCCTGCTGATGACGGCCCTGCGAGAAAGCCAGGAAGAGGTGGGCCTGGACCCCAGCTACGTGGACGTGCTCGGCCAGCTGTCGCCGCTGGCATCCCGCTATGGCATGAAGGTTACGCCTTTTGTGGGTATCGTCCGGCCTGAGGCGCCGCTGGTAGCAGAGCCCGGTGAAATAGAGACGATTTTCCAGGTGCCGCTGCAGTTTTTTCTGGATGAAGTCCCGGAATTATCCAGCCCCATCGATTTTTTTGGCCGGCGTTTCCGGATTCCCAGTTATTACTACGAAGACAAGCGCATCTGGGGGCTGACTGCCTTCATGATTCTGGATCTGATCAACCACGTTTATGATGCGAACATTGAGTTTGAAGTGACGGACTGACAACGAAGGAAAGCACTGATGATTTATAAAATTGGCAGTCGGCAACTGGAACAGCGGGGTGCCGGCCACTGGATCGCTGACAACGCCACCGTGATCGGCTCGGTGATCATGGAAGCCAACACCAGCATCTGGTTTAACGCGGTACTGCGCGCCGATAATGATGTGATCGAGATTGGCGAGAACACCAATATTCAGGATGGCTCCGTGTTGCATGTGGACCCGGGTGTGCCCATGAAAATCGGCCGTGATGTGACCGTGGGCCACAAGGTCATGCTGCATGGGTGCACCATTGGCGATAACAGCCTGATCGGTATCAACGCGGTGGTGCTGAACAAGGCGGTTATCGGCAAGAATTGCATTATCGGCGCCAACTCCCTGGTGCCGGAAGGCATGAAGATTCCCGATAATTCCCTGGTAATGGGCTCCCCGGCCAAGGTGGTCAAGGAGATCACCGATGGCCACAAGGCCATGCTGACCATGAGCAGCATGCACTATGTGGCCCACGCCAAGGAATTCGATGAGCATCTGGAAGTGGACGAACGGTTTCAGTCATGAGCCAGTTGATATCCCCCTGCGTTTCCATCTGCGCTCTGGATGAAAATGATATCTGCGTGGGATGCTTCCGCAGTGGCGGAGAGATTTCCATCTGGGGACTGCTTTCCGATGAGGAAAAGCGGGAAGTGTTCCGTCGTATTGAACAACGCATGAAGGGCGAACCGGCGCCCTGTGTGGTCCGCAAGGAGAGAAACCCATCATGACCGATATCGGTGATCAGACCCCTCACAAACCCGTGGTTGGTCTGGCTCTTGGCAGTGGCTCTGCTCGCGGCTGGGCGCACATTGGCGTCATTCAGGGGCTGGAAGAAATCGGTGTGCAGCCCCAGGTGGTAGCGGGTACCTCCATCGGTGCCCTGGTGGGCGGGGCCTATGTGACAGGCACCCTCAACGAGTTTGCCGACTGGGTGCAGTCGCTGACGGTCAAGGATGTGTTTGGGTTGCTGGATATCAGCTTGTCCGGAGGCATGGTGAAGGGGGAGAAGTTGTTCAATTTCTTCCGCGAGCATCATGACAACCCGGATATTGAAACCCTGGAAAAGAAATTGGTTACCGTGGCGACGGACATGAAAAGTGGCCGTGAAATCTGGATTACCAAAGGCTCCATGCTGGATGCCGCCCGCGCCTCCTGTGCACTGCCGGGGCTGTTTTCGCCGGTGAAAATGCAGGGTCGCTGGATGCTGGACGGGGGCCTGGTTAATCCGGTACCGGTGTCTGCCGCTCGCGCCATGGGGGCGGATGTGGTCATTGCCGTTAACCTCAACGCCCAACTGGTCGGCGCCCACCTGTCCCGGGACACGCGCAGCCAGGCCCAGGGGGAGGAGGGCAGTGACGAAGAGCGCAGCATCTGGCACAAGATGATGGGTTACTTCATCTCCGAAGACGGTGACGACCCAGGCTTTTTTGATGTGGTCGCCTCCAGCATCAACATCATGCAGGACCGCATCACCCGCTCACGCATGGCCGGCGACCCGCCGGAGGTCACGCTGGTGCCATTGCTGGAAGATTTCGCCCTGATGGATTTTCATCGTGCCAAGGAAGCGATCGAAGAGGGGCGGGCATTGGTCAAACGCTATGAAGCCGATATTCGCGCCTGGGTGGGGTCGCCGTTGGCGGATAGGGTTTGAAAGGCAGTTAACAGTGAATAGTTAACAGTGGCGCGGGTGAGGCGTTATTGTTCTGTAACGTAAGAGGCCGCGCCCATGGTTTGGACGCGGCCTTTTACGTTTGAAAATCGAAAGCGTTAAACGCGAACTGTTAACTATTCACTGCCCTTCTGGCTTTCACCGCCTTCACCATATTGTCCTTCACCTGCAGGATCTCGATCTGGTATTGGTCGATTTTTATCGAGATGTTGGCGTCGGGGATGTCCTGCAGATATTCCAGAATCAGGCCGTTGAGGGTCTTGGGGCCATCGGTGGGGAGCTCCCAGTCCAGGCTGCGGTTGATTTCGCGCAGGGTGGCGGAGCCGTCGATCACGTAGCTGTCGTCATCCTGGGGATGAATGTCCTGACTGCTGGCGGCCAGGTCGGTGGTGAATTCGCCGACGATTTCTTCGAGAATGTCTTCCAGAGTCACCAGCCCCAGCACATCGCCGTATTCGTCTACCACGATGCCGATACGGCGCTTGGCGTTCTGGAAATTGATCAGCTGCTGGTGCAAGGAGGTGCCCTCGGGGACAAAGTAGGGCTCCACCGTGTGCTGCATCAGCTCTGCCTTGTTGATGTCTTCCTTGAGCAGTAAGCGGCTCAGTTTTCGCAGGTGCAGCAGGCCGATCATGTTGTTCGGGTCGCCGTTGAATACCGGCAGGCGAGTGTGCTGGCTCGAGCGTAGGGTGGTGAGGATTTCATGCATGTCATCCTCAAGGTCGATGCCCACCATCTCGTTGCGCGGCACCATGATGTCTTCCACTGTGACCGTTTCCAGGTCGAGAATGTTGAGCAACATCTTCTGGTGGTTTTCCGGGATCAGGCCGCCAGCCTCATTCACCACAGTACGCAATTCTTCCGGGCTGAGATGATCATCGTCATTCTCATTGGGGCGAATGCCGCCCAGTCGTAACAACATCATGCTGACGCCGTTGACCATCCACACCAGTGGCGCCAGCAGCACCTGCAGGGGTTTCAGCAGCACACTGGCCGGGAACGCGACCCGCTCCGGTTTCATGGCCGCATAGGTCTTCGGGGTGATTTCGGCAAACACCAGCATGATGATGGTGATGACCACCGGTGCCACGGCAGCGCCGCTGTCGCCCAGCCAGCGGATCGCCAGAATGGCGGCCACTGTAGCAGCGAAATTGTTAACGAAATTGTTGCCGATCAGGATGACGGACAGCAGCCGGTCGGTACGCTTGAGCAGACCTTCCACCCGGGAGGCGGCCTTGTGGCCCTGACGGGCCAGATGACGCAGACGATAGCGGTTGATCGCCACCATGCCGGTTTCACTGCTGGAGAAGAAGGCAGAGCCAAGAATCAGGGCAATCAGGGCGCCTATCAGCCACCCGTCAGAATAGGTATCCAAAGGAAAAGTCGTTTATCCGCCAGTCGGCCCGCTATTGTTCGGGCTGGGGGTTGGGGGTGTCAAGCAACGAGCTGCGCTTGTTGAGGAAGAAAAAAGTGGGGGATATCACCAACCACGCCGTTTCTACGAAGCCGCTGTAGGAACGGAGCGTAGCGGAGTAACGCACGTAGTTCCGTGCGGCCAGTAGGGTGAGCGAAGCGAATAAACCTCTTGAGGTGCGAACCGCGCTTGCGCGGAAATCGCCCGCAGGGCGATCAGGAATATCAGAGCTGGACAGGTTTCCTTGATCAGGCAATGCGTAGCTACAATTAACGCCCGAATCGCGCCGCGAGCGACGCTCCTACAGGCCTTTACGCAGCCTCTTGCACGTTTCGGCTTGCCGCTGCGATTACCGCTTGAGAATAAATTCCAGCACCAACTGACTGCCGAAGAAGGCCACCAGCAACACGGCAAAGCCACTGAGGGTAAAGCGAATGGCAGTGCGCCCCCGCCAGCCGCGTAAGTAGCGGCCAGTCAGCAGCACCGAGAATACCACCCAGGAAATCAGCGTCAGGATGCTCTTGTGCGCCAGGTTTTGTGCGAACAGGTTGTCCACGTAAAAGAAACCGCTGAGGATCGCCACGGTGAGGAGTATTTGACCCAGCCAGATCGCTTCGAACAGCATGGATTCCATTACCTGGATGGGCGGAAAAACCCGCATCACACCGCGAATATGGCCACTTTTGAGCTGGCGGTCCTGTACCCACAGTAGCACTGCCTGGCAGGCGGCGATGGCCAGTACCGCGTAGGCAAGGATCGAGAACAACACATGCATGCCCAGGCCGTGGGCCAGCGGATGGGCAATATAGCCGGTATTGACCCACAGCATGGCGGGGATGGTCAGTGCCGCAAAGGGATAGACCAATGCGGAAATCCACTCGAACGGGCGGTAGAGGCTGGAGAGCAGCACCACGATAGCGCCGGTGAATGCCACCGTGGACGCCACCGGGAACACGCCCAGCTGCAGTCCCTGGGGGGTCAGGATGATCTGCCACAGGCAGAGGCCATGTGCCAGCACGGCCAGACTGCCGGGTATCAGCACGGAAGCTCGCGAAGGGCGTTGTTGCCCGCGGTACTGCCGGTAAAGGATCAGGCAGGCAACCAGATAGAGGGCAAAGGCGGCAAAACCGCTGATCACGGAAAAGTTCATAGGTCGTTGTTATCCGTCGTCATTACCCGAATAAAGTGGCGGGCCGCTGAAGTCTGGCATAGGCATAACTTCACTATCAACAATCATTCTCATTTTCTGTGGGTGTCTGCCCCATGACGTTGGCCGCCAAGGAAGGCTATAATCGCGCCCCTGTCCCTGCGGTGGCTGAAGCTGGCCGCAGACACGGTGTATTTGGAGGTAACCCCCATGTTCGAGAATCTCACCGACCGGTTGGGATCGTCGCTTAAAAACCTGGCAGGTCAGGGTGCCCTGACCGAAGACAATATCCGCGACACCCTGCGCGAAGTGCGCAAGGCACTGCTGGAGGCCGATGTGGCCCTGCCGGTAGTGAAAGAGTTTGTCGAACAGGTGAAGGAAAAGGCCCTGGGCCAGGAAGTCCTGAAGAGCCTGAACCCCGGCCAGGCGTTCGTGAAGATCGTCAACGACGAGCTGGTCCATACCATGGGCGACGCCAACGACGGCCTCAATCTGGCTACCAAGCCCCCGGCCATCATTCTGATGGCGGGTTTGCAGGGTGCCGGTAAGACCACCTCCGTGGCCAAGCTCGCCCGTTTCCTGCAGGAGCGCGAGAAGAAGAAGGTCATGGTGGTGTCCGCCGACGTCTATCGCCCGGCGGCGATTGAGCAGCTGAAAACCCTGGCGGGCGAAGTGGAGACCAACTTCTTCCCCTCCACCGGCGACCAAGACCCGGTGGATATTGCCAATGGCGCCCTGGAAGAAGCGCGCCGCCGCTACATGGATGTGCTGATCGTCGATACCGCCGGTCGTCTGCACATTGATGAAGACATGATGGGCGAGATCAAGCGCCTGCACGGGGCGATCAACCCGGTGGAAACCCTGTTCGTGGTCGACGCCATGACAGGTCAGGATGCCGCTAATACCGCCCAGGCTTTTAATGAAGCGCTGCCGCTAACCGGTGTGATCCTCACCAAGGCAGACGGTGATTCCCGTGGTGGTGCTGCCCTGTCGGTTCGCCACCTCACCGGCAAGCCGATCAAGTTTATCGGTATGGGCGAGAAGACCGACGCCCTGGAACCCTTCCACCCGGATCGTATCGCCAGCCGGATCCTCGGCATGGGCGACGTGCTCTCCCTGGTGGAAGAAGCCGAACGCAAGCTGGACAAGACCAAAGCCGAGAAAATTGCCAAGAAGTTCAAGAAAGGCAAGGCGATGGACTTCGAGGATCTCAAGGACCAGTTCCAGCAGATGCGTAATATGGGCGGCATGGCCGGCCTGCTCGACAAACTGCCCGGCATGGGTGGGATGATGCAGGCAGCTCAGGACCCGGCGTCCATGAAGCAGATGAAGCACATGGAAGCCTTGATCGACTCCATGACCCCGAAAGAGCGGCGCAACCCGGATCTCATCAAGGGCTCGCGCAAGAAACGTATCGCCGCGGGTGCCGGCCTGGATATCCCGGCCCTGAATCGTCTGATGAAGCAGCAGAAGATGATGGCCAAGATGATGAAGAAGATGCGCACCAAGGGTGGCATGAAGAACATGATGCGAGGCATGGAAGGGATGATGGGCGGCAACGGCGGTCCCGGCGGTGGCCCAGGCGGAATGGGTGGCATGGGCGGCCCGGGCGGCATGCCGCCTATGTAGAAAGCTTCAAGCTTCAAGCCACAAGCTGCAACGCGGGCAGGGCAGGTGGGAAAAGCACCTCTCTGCCCGCGTTGCGTTTGGGGGTAGGCTCCCGATGTGATTGTAGGAGCACCTCTCGAGGTGTGAACCGGGCCTGAAGGTCGTGGAGCCGTTTACCTGGAAGACCTGTCGAGTTCGGCAATCCGATTGCCCTGCGGGCAATGTCCTCGCTGCGCGAGGTTCGCACCTCAAGAGGTGCTCCTACCGGTGCTGCGTGAGAGATGGCTGAGCGTGGTGCTTGTTGCGTGCGGCTTCTCTCTGTATAATTCGCGCCCTTCGCGGCCTTCCCTTCGTTTTTTCCAATTTCGGGGGGCTGGCTTTCAAGCGGATACGATGGCTTATCACGAGATAAGCCGGGAAACCGGATTGATAAAAGGTAAATGAACCATGGTAATTATTCGTCTTGCCCGTGGCGGTTCCAAGAAGCGCCCGTTCTACAGCATTGTTGTTGCCGATAGCCGTAACGCCCGTGACGGCCGTTTCATCGAGCAACTGGGTTTCTACAACCCCATCGCCCGCGGCGGTGAAATCCCTCTCAAGCTGAACCTGGAAAGCCTGGATGCCTGGGTTGCCAAGGGCGCGCAGCTGTCTGACCGTGTCAAAACCCTGGCTAAGCAGGCCCGTAAGGAAGCCTGATGGCAGGGGGAGGGCAAGTGTCCTCTGAGCTGGCGGTGGTCGGTCGCATCCTCGGGGTGCACGGCGTCCAGGGCTGGGTAAAGGTGTATTCCTATACTGACCCCATGGACAACCTCCAGCACTACCAGCCCTGGCACCTGAAACAGGGTGGCCACTGGAGGCCGGTGAAACTGAC